>NZ_JAQOWX010000099.1:0-20657 GCF_028462495.1 Paucibacter sp. XJ19-41 | reverse complement strand
TCCTCGACATCGGCATGGGTGGCCGGCACATCGCCGTCCTGCAGCGGCATGAAGTTCTTCACCGCCTCGCGGCCGATGGCCTTCTCGATCGCCTCGACAAAAGCCATCAGCTGGATGGGCGCGTGGTTGCCGATATTGAAGACGCGATACGGCACATTGGAGCGCGCCGGGTCGCTCTTGACGGCGTCGTACTCGGGATCGGCCGTCGCCGGCCGGTCCAGCACCCGCAGCACGCCCTCGGCGATATCGTCGATATAGGTGAAGTCGCGCACCATCTTGCCGTGGTTGAACACGTTGATGGGGCGCCCCTCCAGAACGGCCTTGGTGAACAGGAACAGCGCCATATCGGGGCGGCCCCAGGGCCCGTAGACCGTGAAGAAGCGCAGCCCCGTGGTCGGCAGGCCGNCGTTGATGGGGCGCCCCTCCAGAACGGCCTTGGTGAACAGGAACAGCGCCATATCGGGGCGGCCCCAGGGCCCGTAGACCGTGAAGAAGCGCAGCCCCGTGGTCGGCAGGCCGAACAGATGGCTGTAGGTGTGGGCCATCAGCTCATTGGCCTTCTTGGTGGCCGCATACAGGCTGACCGGATGGTCGACGCTGTGATGCTCCGAGAAAGGCATCAGCGTGTTGCCGCCGTAGACGCTGGAGCTCGACGCATAGGCCAGGTGCTGCACACCGCTGTGGCGGCAGCCCTCCAGGATGTTGGTGAAGCCGACGATATTGCTGTCGATATAGGCGTGCGGATTCTCGATCGAGTAGCGCACGCCGGCCTGGGCGGCCAGATGCACGACGCGGTCGAAGCGCCCCTCGGCGAACAGCTTGGCCATGCCCTCGCGGTCAGCCACATCGAGCTTGACGAACTCGAAGCCCGGCTTGCCCGTCAGCCGCGCCAGCCGGTCGTGCTTGAGTTGCACATCGTAATAGATGTTCAGATTGTCCCGGCCCACGACCTGATCGCCCCGCGCCAGCAGCAGCTGGCTGACATGCATCCCAATAAAGCCGGCGGCGCCGGTGACAAGAACTTTCAACACTGTTCCTTGAAAACGGCTAGGTCAAGGGAGGAGGAGTCGTTCTTAACCCGCTTCTTGCCCAGGGCAACTACCGCAATTGTTTGATAAGTCATAAAACCATCGCGGCAGCCTGACGCCCTCACGAAACAGTTCCTAAGAGGCCCGATATTTCTTCATCAACTCTGCCTCGACACCAAGAGTTAGACCGTTCGATACGCTAGAGGCAATCCGCCCAACAACTCTTTAACAAGTTGATCCGAGCGTGTTGGCTCAAAATCTTGTTGCCTTAACATGCCGATCAACATTTCTTGTGAAACTTGTTGCTCGATCAATCGCGCAATTCGCAAAGCCTTGATCTGCGTCGGTAGGGTCGTGTCCTCATCGGCCAGCAACTCTTCATAGAGTTTTTCGCCAGGCCTCAGACCGCTAAAGCGAATCTCAATGTCCTCAGGCCGCCGCCCGGCGAGTCGGATCATATCGTGAGCCAAGTCGACGATTCGAACCGGCTTGCCCATGTCTAGCACATAGACCTGGCCTGTTTCGCCAATCGCCGCAGCCTGCACCACCAACCTTGCCGCCTCCGGAATCGTCATGAAGTAGCGCGTAATGTCCGGATGCGTCACTGTCACCGGTCCGCCCCTGGCGATCTGCTCCTTGAACTTCGGAATCACGCTGCCGCTCGACCCCAGCACATTGCCAAAGCGCACCGCCATGAACTTGGTGACATGGCCAAGCTTGGTTGATTCAGCCGCCATATGGCTGATCACCAGTTCCGCCGCTCGCTTGGTCGCCCCCATCACATTGGTCGGATTGACAGCCTTGTCGGTGCTGATCAGCACAAAGCGCTCGACGCCATGCTCGGCCGCCGCGAGCGTCGCGTGATAGGGTCCCAGCGTGTTGTTACGCAGACAGGCCCAGGCGTTCTCTTCCTCCATCAACGGCACATGCTTGTACGCCGCCGCATGGAAGACGATCTGCGGCTTGTACTTGCCGAAGACGTAACGCAGATGCTCCAGGTCCTTCACATCTCCGACCAGGCGCACCAGCGGGATGTGCGGGAACTTCTCGGAGAGCTCCTGCTCGATGGTGTAGAGCGCGAACTCGCTGAGTTCGTAGAGCACGATCTTTGAGGGGCCGTAACGCGCCACCTGGCGGCACAGCTCGGAGCCGATCGAGCCGCCGGCACCGGTGACCAGCACTACCTTGCCGTTGATGCACTCGCTGATGCCGCCCTCATCGAGCACTACGGGCTCTCGGCCCAACAAGTCCTCGGGCTCGATATCGCGCAGCTGGTCGACCTTGCTGCCCTGCATCAGTTCGGCGCTGCTGGGCACGGTCAGCACATGGAGGCCGGTGCCACCGGCCAAGTCCAGCGCACGGCGGCGTTTGTCGGGAGCGGCAGAGGGCATCGCGACGATCAGGTGGGTGATGCCGTGCAAGGCCGCGAGGCGGCCGACATCCTCAAGACTGCCCAGCACCGGGATGCCGGCCACGCGCGAGTCGCGCTTGGCGTCATCGTCATCGAGCCAGCCGACCACGACCCAGCCCTGATGCTGGATGCCGGCTACCAGGATGCGGCCGGCCTGCCCGGCGCCCATCACCAGCACTCGGTGCGATTCGACCGAGCTGCCGCTGATGCGGCCGCGCATATGCTCATAAAGCATGCGGTAGCCCAGGCGCATCATCGCCAGGCCGATCAGGCAGAACACCGGATGCAGGGCCAGCACCGCGCGCGGCACCTTGCTCAGCTGGGCCATCAGCACGATCACGGCCGCGATCGCGCCGGCCACCGCGCAGGCCAAGGCCAGGCGCTTGACCTCGCCAAAGCCGCTGAAGCGCCACATGCCCTTGGGCACGCGCAGCGCCCACAGCACCACGGCATAGAGCATCACCAGCCCCAGCAGCACCCAATGGTCATAACTCGGTCGCGCCGAGATCCAGCGCTCGAAGCCGAGACGGAACAGATAGGTGGCCTGCCAGGCCAGCGCGACCACGGCCGCGTCCAGCAGCAGGGACAGGCCCTGGCGGTAGGGGCGGATGCGGGTCAGAAAACCGTCGAGTGACAACCAGAACATCGGATCTTTCTCAAACCTCAGCGCCGCAGCGCAGACAGGGTCGCCAGTATCAGGCGCAGATCGCCGAGCAGCGTGGCTTCGCGCACATAGCGGCTGGAGAGCGTCAGCTTGGCCGGCAGCACCTGCTCGACATAGGCGCGCTCGGGATCCGCGGCTGCCGCCAGCACTGCGCTCTCGTCACGGTACTGCAGCGAGGCCAGGTCGGTGATACCGGGCCGCACGGACAGCAGCAGCTCGCGCATCTCGTCTGGATACAGCGCCACATACTTGGGCACCTCGGGCCGCGGCCCCACCAGGCTCATCGCACCGCGCAGCACATCCCAGAGCTGTGGCAGTTCGTCGAGCTTGGTGCGGCGCAAGATCTGGCCCGCGCGGGTGATGCGTGGATCGGCGCCGACGGTGATCTGCGGGCCGCGCGCCGGCGCATCCACGGCCATCGTGCGGAACTTGTGGATCATGAAGGGCCGGCCGAAACGCCCGACCCGTTGCTGGCGGAACAGCACCGGTCCGCTCGAATCCAGCTTGACCCACAGCGCGATCGCCAGCAAAGGCAGCGCCAGCAGGGTCAGGCCCAGCAAGGACAGCAGGATGTCGACCAGCCGTTTGAGCATCACGATTCAGCCATCAGCTCAGCCCAGCACGATCTCGCGCACTGTGCGTATCACCCGCTGCACATCGGCATCCGTCATCGCCGTGTAGAGCGGGATGCTGACCATGCGCTCAAACGCCTTCTGGGAATGCGAGAACTGTTCGGGCCTCAGGCCGTAGCGCTCGCGCCAATAGGGATGCAGATGCAGCGGGATGTAGTGCACGCTGCAGCCGATGCCGGCGGCATACAGGCGCTCTATGAACACATCGCGCTCCATCTCCAGCTCCTCGCTCAGGCGCAGCACATAGAGATGCCAGGAATGCGTGTCGCCCTCGACGGGCTGGGGCGGCAGGATCAGCGGCAGATCGGCGAAGGCGTCGTTGTAGGCCTGGGCGATCAGCTCGCGGCGCGCCTGGAAGGCCGGGATGCGCTTGAGCTGGTGCAGGCCCAGCGCTGCGGCGATATCGGTCAGGTTGTACTTGAAGCCGGGGGCGACGATCTCGTAGTACCAGCTCGGCACTTTGGCGGTGAAACGGTCGAAGGCATCGCGGTTCATGCCGTGCAGGCGCATCACCTTGGCGCGCTTGGCGAGCTCGGCATTGCGCGTCACCAGCATGCCGCCCTCGCCGGTGGTCATGGTCTTGTTGGCGTAGAAGCTGAATACGGTGGCATCGCTGCCCATCGTGCCGATCAGCTCCTTCTCCAGGGTGGTGGGCAGCGCGTGCGCCGCATCCTCGACGACGCGCAGCCCATGCTTGCGCGCGATGTCCAGGATCGCGATCATGTCCACCGCCAGGCCGGCATAGTGGACCGGGATGATGCAGCGGGTCTTCGGTGTGATCGCGGCCTCGACCAGTTTCGGGTCGATGTTCAACGTCTTCGGATCGATGTCGACCAAGACCACATCGGCACCCAGATAACGCACCACCTCGGCCGTCGCGGTGAAGGTGTGCGTGGTCGTGATGACCTCGTCGCCGGGGCCGATGCCCAGCGCCTCCAACGCCAGATGCAGGCCGGCGGTGGCCGAGTTGACCGCGATGCACTCGATCTGCGGCTCACCGAGAAACTCGGCAAAGGCCTGCTCGAAGCGGCGTGCCTTCGGGCCGGTCGTGACCCAGCCGGAGCGCAGGGTGTCGACCACCTCGGCGATCTCGTCCTCGCCGATCTCGGGCAGGGCGAAGGGCAGAAAGTTATCGCTCATCGTCATATCAATCGCTTCTCAGCTCACAATCAAAAGGTGCTTCTTCTGCGCACCGGGCACCGCTTGAAGGGCAATGCCCTGGTCAAGAGTCACCAGGCGCCCATCCTGCTCGACAGCCAAGGCCAGCAGATACAGATCGGTCACTTGGCGCGAACTCAGCACGCGATTCCAGTTCAGGCGACCCGCATCCAGCAGGCTGAGGCTGTCCGGCCAGAACTGGTGCGCCTCGTGGGCCACGGCCTGGCTCAGGCGCTGGGCCACCAGGGCTGCGGGCTGGCTGTTCGGATAAGCAGGCAAGGACATGATGCGCAAACAGCCGTTCTGCGTCAGCGGGCAGGAAGCCCAGCCTTGTTCCTGATGCTCGGCCAGCCAGCGCGTGGCCACGCCATGGTGCAGATGACCGGCATCCAGCAGGGCCACCAGCATGTTCACATCCAGCAGGGCCCGCATCAGATGCCTTCGGCCTCGCGCAGGGCGTTGACCTGCTCAAGACTCGTCACCACACCGGGCCGGGCCGCAAAGGGCGCAAAGCCTGCAACAGGCTTTGCCACCGTACCACGTGCAGCCGCACTGCCTTCACCCCCGGTCAAAGAAGCGCGTAAAAGGCGCGAAATGACGGCGCCGGCGCTGGCCCCCTCGCGGCGGGCCAGCTCCTTGGCCGCCATCAAAAGGTCGTCGTCAATATCCAGTGTGGTTCGCATCGAGGACTCCATGAAACAAAGTCGACCGCATCTGATGACTTGATGCGATGATGCGAATTATAGGGTGAGAGGTTTCTCGATCACGGCCAGCACATGGGTGCGCAGCCACGGGATGCTGTTGAAAACGCGGTAGGCGCCGGGGTGCAGGCGGCACACGGCCCGCGCCAGCGGCGGCGCCAGCGTGAGCCGCTGCGGTTGCACACGCCCTTGCGGGAACAACTCGCGCACGCGCCGCAGCGGCACGCCGCGCACATCGCGGTTGCGTGGATTGTCGACGATGAAGTCATACCAGAGCACCGCACCGCCCGGTTTGAGCCAGCGCCACATCGCATCCGCCACGCCCTGCTGCACACCGTCGTCCAGGATGGACGAGAACACCGTGGACTGCAGCACCAGATCCTGGCTGCCGGCCGCCAATGGCGCCTGCGAAGCGTCGCCCAGATGCAGGCCCACGGTGGCCGGCAGCAGATGGCGCGCCGCCTCGTAGCGCTCGCTCAGCAGCTCCACACCGCTCAGATGCTCCGGCGCCAGGCCCAGGCGCAGCATCTCCAGCAGATTGCCGCCGGCACCGCAGCCCACCTCCGTCAGCCGCCAGTCGGCCGGCGTGCCGGGGCGCCGCGCCAGCTCGCGCCACAGCGCGCGCTGGCGCTCCTGAAGCATCTGCCAGACCTCGGGGCGCAGCAAGCTGTAGCGGTCCGCCACCTGGCGCCGCGCATAGCGCTCGGCAATGGCGTCGAGTTCGCGCTGCCGCAGTTCCGTGTTGCTCATGCCAGCGCCTCGACAAAGCGCTGTGCCAGGACCGGATAGGTATGGTTGGCCAGCACGAACTCGCGGCCGCGCCGGCCCATTGCCGCACGGGCTTCGGCCGGCAGCGCTGCCAGGCGCCGCACGCCCTCGGCCACCGCCTGCGCGTCCTCCGGCGGCACCGTCAGCCCGGCTCCGGCCTCGGCCACCGGGTCGTTGCCGGCCTCGACCGAGTGCAGCACCGGACGCTGCGCCATCATGTAGTCCATCAGCTTGTTCGGCGCGATGCCAAAGCGATAGATCGGCGTGCGCTGCCAGCCGATGTAGGCGATGTCGAAAGCGGCCAGCAGGCACGGGATCTGCCGCTTGGGGATGGGCTCGAACATCGCCACATTGTCCAGGCCCTCATCGGCCACGCGCTGTTGCAGGCGCTGCTTTTCATGGCCGCCGCCCACCATCACGATGGCGATGGGCTGGCCTTTCAGCAGCTTGGCCGCGTCCAGCAGCACGTCCAGTGCATTGGGCAGGCCATGCGAGCCGGCATAGCCCAGCACCAGGCGCCCGGCGGCACGCTGCACCGCAAGATGGGCGGCCAGCTGCGGATCGAGCGCTTCGCCCTCACCGGTCCACTCGTCCAGCGTGATGCCATTGGGCACGATGTGCAACTTCTTCAGGTCCAGCCCATGGGCGGCCATATGGCCCTGCACCTTGGGCAGCATGGACACGACGACATCGGCATCACGGTAGGCATCGTTCTCGGCCCTCTGACACAGCAGCGCGAACGGATGGCGGGGGCTCATGCCCGACAGCTCGATCGGCGACAGCGGCCACAGATCGTGCACCTCGTAAACGAGCTTGGCACCCGCCTTCTTGGCCACGCGGCGCGCCACCCAGATGTCCATTGGGTAGGTGCTGGAGGCGATCACTGCGTCGGGTTGAAAAGCCTCGGCCAGCGCATCGGCATCGGCCCAGACCTGGCGGCAGAACGAGAAGATATTGCGCACCCGCCCCAGGCCATTGCCCTGGTAGGCCGGCGTCTCGTACCAGCAGTAGGGCACGCCCTCTATCGTCTGCCCGCCGGCCTGCGGCTGGGTGCTGCGCACATGGGAGTGGGAGGCCGCCAGCACCAGCACCTGGTGGCCGGCACGCACCCATTCGCGCGCCAGGTAGAAAGGCCGGTATTCCATGCCGTGTTGCGGCGAGCCGGCGTAATGATTGATCAGCAGCAGCTTCAAGAGGGGAGCTCTTCTTTTTTCAAACGGGACAGAAAACCCTGGACGGCGGGCGCGAACAGGCCATGCCGGGCCACCCAGGCGCGGTTGGCTGCGCCGGCAGCCTCGGGCCTCAGGCCTTGCAGCAAGGCGGGCAGCCGCGTGATCTCAGCGTAGGGCAGGATCACACCACGACTCGCATCGATCAGTTCGTGGTTGGCCGGCAGGTCCGACAGGATGGGCACGCATTCATGCGCCATCGCCTCCAGCACCGAGACCGCCACCGAATCACTCTCCGGCAGGCTCAAGTACCAGCGAGCGCGTGCATAGAACCCGGCCTGTGCCTTGGCCGCCAGGCGACCGACAAATTCGACCCGATCGGCCAAGCCCAGCGTTTTCACCTGCTGTTGCAACACTGACTTCAGCGAGCCCTCATTGGCCACCACCAGCCGCGCCTCGGGCCGCTGCGCCGCCACGGCCGCAAAGGCAGCGATCACCCGCTCCGGCCGGTACAGGGGCTCCAGCCCGCGATTGGCAAAAAACAGCCAGGGCTCCTTGCGCGCGCCCTGCCTGGGCAGGCTCTCCAGGCCGAAAGGGAAAGTCATCACCTCGCGTGCCCCGAGCTCCTTCATCCGCGCCGTCATGTGCTGCGAATCGGAGCTGCACACCGTGCAGGCGCGCAGCACCCGCTGCGTCAGCCAGCGGTAGGCGAAACTCTGCTGCGGCGTGACGAGAATGTCGCTGCCCCAGGCCGAGCCGGCAATGTGCGCGCGCAGCCGCCAACCGCGCTTGGCGGCCCAGGCCAGGGTGCCGTGCGAGGTCAGGTAATGGGCGTTGATCCAGTCGGCATCGATCTTGGACAACCATTGGCCCAGCATCGGCAGCTTCTTCAGCAGCCCGACATTGCCGCCGCCGTGAGCAGGGTCGGTCTGCAGCGCCAGACGACGCTCGGCCGGCAGCAAGGCCTCGAACTCGGGCGTGAAGCCACGCGAGGATGCAGCCCACAGCTCCACGCTGGGGCTCAGCGCCCGCGCCCACTTGAGCAAGTGCGGGCTCTGGCCGTCGCCGATCAGCACCAGCTTCACTGAGGCAGCTCCCCTGCCCAGGCCTGATACTGCGGGGCGAGTTCTGGATGCAAGGCCAGCAGCTTGGCGTCGCTCTCGCGCACATCGCCGATCTGACGCGCCGGTTGGCCGGCCATGATGGCAAAGTCCGGCACCTCGCCGCGCACCTGGCTGTAGGCGCAGATCAACACGCCGCGCCCGATGCGGCTGCCGGCCTCGATCAGGCTGTGTGGGCCGACGAAGCTGTAGGCACCAATGCTGATCGGCGCCTTGATGTAGCCCGGCATCGCACCCTCGTGCGTCGAGTAACTGCGGCCGAGCAAGCGGATCGCCCGGTGCGAGCTGTGCGTGACGATGCTGACGAAGTTGCTGATCTGCACGCCCTCGTCTATCGTCAGGCCGGCCGTCGCGTCGATGAAGTTGAACTGGCCGATGAAGACATGATCGGCCAGCACCAGACCCGCCTCGCCTTCGATACAGCTGCTGGGCGCGATGCGGCTCATGGGCGCGCCGCGCTCGCCGAAGACGATGCGAAAGAACAGCGCGCGCCACAGCCGGCGACGGCAACGATTAAGCCAGGCTCTCATCGGGGAAGGTCTTCCAATTTGCCAGGGCCCAGAAGAAGTAGCTGAAGTAGGCCAGCATAGCGGCCGACACCCCCCAGGCCCCACCGATCAGGCCGCCCAGATGCAAGCCCAGGGCCAGGCCGGCAACGAACAGCACCTGCCCCACCAAAGCCAGGCGCAGCGCCCAGGCCTGGGCGCGCCAGGCCATCGTCGCTACCGACAGCGGGGAGGCAATGAAGTGCAGCGCGATATAGGGCGCCAGCGCCTGGGCCAGCGCGCCGGCGTCGACCCAGCGCTCGCCGAACAGCCAGGTGAACAGCTCAGGCCCCCACCACAACAGCACACCCATCAGCGGCAGGGCCAGGGCGATCAGCACGGCCATGCTGCGCCTGACCACGGCCAGCGCCTCCTGCGGGTCGCGCGCCTGCACCAGCCGCGGGTAGAGCGTCTGCGACAAGGCCCCGCCGATCAGGCCGGCCGGCGCCTTCAGGTAGCGCAAGGCCAGCGCCCAGTAGCCGGCCGCCGCCTCGCCGCTGGCGCTGACAATGATCAGCAGGGCCAGGCTGTCCTGCAAGGCGCCGGCAAAGGCATGCGGCGTGTTGAGCAGCGGGAAGGCGCGATGCTTGGCCGCCATGGCCTTCAGCGCCGGTGCGCGCCAGAGCCCCGCCCATCCCCCTGCGGGCGCAGGGCGCGCCAGCAAGACCGCCGTCGCAAGACCCGCTGCAATAGGCCCCAACACCAGGCCCAGGGCACCAAGTTGCAAGAGCCCGAACAACAGTTGCAGCAGCGCCCCGCCACCATACTGCAGCACGCGCGCTACCGACAGCAGCTCGAAGCGCTCGGCCCGCGTGGCCCACAAAGTCAGCCATTGCGTCGCGCCACCGGCCAGCACGGCCAGCGGCAGCAACCAGGCCAGATCCAGCTCCTGCCATTGCAGCAACACCCAGGCGACCACCACCGATACGGCTGTCACAGCGAGCAGCACGCGGACGCACAAGCCCATCAGTCGCGCGGCCTCGCCCTCGTCGCGCTCCAATGGCAGCGCGAACTCATAGCGCGCGCAACCGACCACAGCCAGATTGGTCGCCACGGCCCACAGCAAGGAAAACTGGCCGAACTCGGTCGGTGAGTAGATGCGCGTCAGCCACGGGCCCAGCAGCAGCGGCAGGGCCTGGGCCAAAGCACCGCCCGCAAGCAGAGTCAGCGTGGACCTCAGCAAGCCACGCGGCATGTCAGTGGGTCAAGGCTTGGCGCAGCGCAGCGATCACCGCATCCTGCTGCGCCTCGCTCAGGTCGGCACTCATCGGCAGACTCATGACCCGCTGGGCGGCGGCCTCGGCGCAAGGGAAATGCAGATCGGGCCGGGCATAGGCCGGCTGGCGATGCAGGGGCTTGGGGTAATGGATGGCGGTCGGAATGCCAGCCTCGCTAAGCCTGCGCTGCACCTCGGGCCTGTTGTTGAGCTGCAGCGTGAACTGGGCCCAGACGCAATCGCGGTCCTCGCGCACGGCCAGCCGCTGGACCGGCAGATCAGCCAACAAGTCTTGATAGCGTGCGCCGATCTTCAACCGCTGCGCGATCTCCCAGTCGAAGCGCTCCAGCTTGGCCAGCACCACCGCGCACTGGATGGTGTCCATGCGGCCGCCGACACCGACCCGGGTGTGGGTGTAGCGCGCACTCTGGCCATGGACGCGGATCTCGCGCGCAGCCTGCGCCAGCACATCGTCGTCGGTGAACAGCGCGCCGCCGTCGCCATAGCAACCCAGCGGCTTGCTGGGGAAGAAGCTGGTGGCACCAAAGGTGGACAGGCCGCAGCTCTTGCGGCCCTTGTAGCTCGCGCCAAAGCTCTGCGCGGCATCCTCGATCACCGGGATGCCAGCGGCGGCCGCCTTGATGTCGTCGATGTCGCAAACCTGGCCATACAGACTCACCGGCATGATGGCCCGCGTCCTCGGCGTGATCGCCGCCTTGATCAGGCGCGCGTCGATATTGCAAGTGTCGGGCTCGATGTCCACATAGACAGGCACCGCACCCAGCAGCGCAATCACCTCGACCGTCGCGGCAAAGGTGAACGGGGTGGTGATGACCTCGTCACCGGGCTTGAGGTCCAGCACCATCAGTGCGATCAAGAGGGCCTCGGTACCGCTGGAGACGGTGATGCAGTGCTTGACGCCCACATATGCGGCCAGCTTGTCTTCCAGCTCCTTGACCTCGGGGCCCATGATGTACTGGCCATGGTCCAGTACCCGCTGGATGCGGGCATCGATGCTGGTCTTGAGCGCCGCGTACTGGGCTTTCAGGTCGATGAAGGGCAGGCTCAAGGGATCAGCTCCACGGTTTGTTCATCACTCGCCAGGCGATAGCGCTCACCCGTTGCGGGGCAGACAGCCTGACCGGCCGCGTCGAAGCGCAGGCGCTCGCCATGCCGGCTCATCCAACCTATGCGTCGCGCCGGCACACCCACCATCAGCGCGAAATCGGCCACGTCCTTCTGCACCACGGCACCGGCGCCGACAAAGGCGTAGCGGCCTATCGTCGCGCCGCAGACGATGGTGCAGTTCGCGCCCAAGGTTGCGCCGCGCTTGACCAGCGTCTTGCGGTACTCGTTCTTGCGCGCGACCGCGGCACGCGGGTTGTAGACATTGGTGAACACCATGCTAGGGCCGCAGAACACATCGTCCTCCAAGGTCACCGCGTCATAGACCGAGACATTGTTCTGGATGCGGACGTTGTCGCCGATGCTCACATCATTGCCGACATAGACGCCCTGCCCAAGCGAGCAGCCCGCGCCGATGCGTGCGCCGGGGCTCACATGGGCAAAGTGCCAGACCTTGCTGCCCTCGCCCAGCTGTGCGCCCTCGTCAACGATGGCCGACTCGTGTTTCCAGTAAGCCATCTTCAAAACACCAAGGGCAAACCGACGCGCTGGCCATCGCGCGCCGAGCGGTAGGCCGCGATCAGGATCTCCAGCGAGCGCAAGCCCTCGTAACCGTCGACCTCGGCGCTGGCCTCGCCGCGCAGGGTCTTGATGACGTTGTCGTAGTAGAGCGGGTGGCCGGGGCCGTAGACGCTGCCCCCGTCACCAAGTGCATAGCTCGCGGTCTTGACCGCCTCGTCCTCGGGCCGCTGGTCGGCGAAGGCCCAATGCTCGATCTTGTTGACCGCGGTGCCGCCGATCTTGACCGAACCTTTCTCGCCAAGAATGGTGATCGAGCCCTCCAGATTCTGCGGGTAAGTCAGCATCGTCACGTTGATCGAGCCCAGGCCACCATGGCGCAGCCGCACGCTCATCACGCCGGTGTCCTCGGCCTCGATATCGCGGTCCAGGGTGGCGGTGTAGGCGTGGACGCTGTCGACCGGGCCGACCAGCCAGTCCAGCAGGTCGACATAGTGGCTGGCCTGGTTCATGAACGCGCCGCCGTCCAGATCCCAGCGGCCGCGCCAGGGCGCGGCGTCGTAATAGCTCTGCGGCCGGGTCCAGAACACATTGACCGTGCTCAGAAAGATGCGGCCAAAGCGGCCTTGCTCAATCGCCTGCTTGACCAGTTGCACCGTGGCGTTGAGCCGGTTCTGCTTGACGACAAACAGCTTGACGCCGGCGTCGCGGCAGGCGCGCACCATCGCCATGCCCTCGTCGAACTTGGTGGCCATCGGCTTCTCGCTGAGCACATGACGGCCGGCGCGGGCCACGGCCATCGCCTGCTGCGGGTGCAGGCCGCTGGGCGTGGCCAGCACGACGATGTCGGCGTCCGATCTCGCCAGCAAGGCGTCCAGCGACCCGAATCCGGCCGCACCGGTGGCGGCCACTGCGGCCTCCAGCGCTTCGGGGCGGGTGTCGCAGACCGCGACGATCTCGGCGCGTTGCGCATGCTTGGCCAAGGCCTCGATATGGTTCTTGGCGATGCGGCCACAGCCCACCAGGGCAAAGCGGATCTTGCGGTCGAGGATGGGCAGGCTGGGCGGCATGGAGGGCCAGAATCGGGCGAAGTCAGGCAAAAACAGGATTCTACGGGGGGCGCTCCCGCGCAAGCCCTAAAATCGCAGCAAATTCAACGAGTTGACGATGACCCAGCACACCCCCGCCACGCCGCATACCGCGCCCGCCGCTGCCGACGAAAACCAGCTGATCACCGAGCGCCGCGAGAAGCTCGCCGCCATCCGTGCCAAGACTGCGGTCCCCTTCCCCAACGATTTCAAACCCCAGCACCGCGCGCTGCCGCTCTCGGCTCAGTACGGCGAGTTGGACAACGAGGCGCTGGAGCCGCAGGCCGTGGCCGTCAGCGTCGCCGGCCGGCTGATGCTCAAGCGTGTGATGGGCAAGGCCAGCTTCGGCACGCTGCAGGACGCCACCGGTCGCATCCAGCTCTTCGTCACCAAGGACGGCATCGGTGAGGAGGCCTACGCCGACTTCAAGCACCTGGACATGGGCGACATCGTCGGCGCCGAGGGCACCCTGTTCAAGACCAAGACCGGTGAGCTGTCGGTGCGCGTCACGACGCTGCGCCTGCTGACCAAGAGCCTGCGCCCGCTGCCCGACAAGTTCCACGGCATGGCCGACCAGGAGCAAAAGTACCGCCAGCGCTATGTCGACCTGATCACCGACGAGGCCGCGCGCACCCGTTTCGTCGCCCGCTCCAAGGCGGTGTCATCGATCCGCAGCTTCATGGTGGACAACGGCTTTCTGGAGGTCGAGACGCCGATGCTGCACCCGATCCCCGGCGGCGCCAATGCCAAGCCCTTCATCACCCATCACAACGCGCTGGACCAGGAGATGTTCCTGCGAATCGCGCCCGAGCTGTATCTGAAGCGCCTGGTGGTGGGCGGTTTCGAGCGCGTGTTCGAGATCAACCGCAACTTCCGCAACGAAGGCATCTCGGTGCGGCATAACCCCGAGTTCACGATGATGGAGTTCTATGCGGCCTACTGGACGCATCATGATCTGATGGACTTCACCGAGAACGTGCTGCGCCATGCGGCCATCGCCGCCACCGGCAGCGCCGCGATCAGCTATGCCGGCAAGCCGGTCGCGCTGGACGAGCCCTTCGCCCGCCTCTCGGTTCGCGACTCGCTGATCGCCCATGCCGGCCTCACGGCGAGCCAAGCCGACGATGCCGAGGTGCTGCGCGCCGAGCTGAAAAAGCACGGCGAGGAAGCCCCCAAGCACTGGAAGCTGCCCGAGCTGCAGTTCGGCATGTTCGAGGCCGTGGTCGAAGAAAAGCTCTGGCAGCCGACCTTCATCATCGACTATCCGGTCGAGGTATCGCCGCTGGCCCGCGCCTCCGACACCAACCCGGCGATCACCGAGCGCTTCGAGCTCTTCATCACCGGCCGCGAGTACGCCAACGGCTTCTCCGAGCTGAACGACGCCGAAGACCAGGCCGCCCGCTTCCAGGCCCAGGTCGCCAACAAGGACGCCGGCGACGAGGAAGCGATGTTCTTCGATGCCGACTTCATCCGCGCGCTCGAGTACGGCATGCCCCCGACCGGCGGCTGCGGCATCGGCATCGACCGGCTGATGATGCTGATCACCGACAGCCCCAGCATCCGCGACATCATCCTCTTCCCTGCGCTGCGCCGCGAAGCCTGAACCCAGGCCAGATGAACGACAGAAGGCGGCCCGCGGGCCGCCTTCTTCTTGGCCGAAGCCGTTTTTTGCTTACTGGGCGCTCTTGGGCTGACCCGCCAGCTGCTGGGCAGCCGACTTGGCCGGGGTCAGTGCGATCAGCTGGGCGTAGCTGGGGTTGTTGCTGTTCAGCAGGTCCAGCTCGCCGCTGGCGCGGGCGCGCTCGAGTTCGGCCAGCACCTGGGCGCGGGTCGTCGTCGAGGCGGTCGCCTTGATGGCGACGCCGGACTCGCTGTTCAGGCCGTCGAGCTCACCGGCCTGGCGAGCGCGTTGCAGCTCGGCCACGACGGCGCTGCGGCTGGTCGTCGAAGCAGTGTTGATGGTGCTGCGGCCGAAGACATCGGGGTTCTCGCTGTTCTGGGCGACCAGTTCGCCGGCATTGCGGGCGCGCACCAGCTCGGCGACGACTTCTTCACGGCTCAGGCCATTGGCCATCGCGGCACCGGCGGTCAACAGGGTCAGGGCAATTGCGGTCAGCTTCTTCATGATGAGTTCCTTTACGGTTGTTGGAGAACACCGCCGACCTTGTGTGTCGATCCGCCGTGTCCATGGATGCAACTGTAAAACTCACCACTCGGTAAAAAAACTAGGCCAGCATGAATGGACCGTTCAAGAAATAAGAAGAATCCATGACAGGGTTAGCCCTGATCCGTCAGTTTGTGCGATCAGCGGTGCTTGAACGCCGGTTTGCGCTTGTTGATGAAGGCGTCCATGCCCTCGCGCTGGTCCTCGGTGCCGAACAGCGCGTGGAAATAGCGGCGCTCCACATTGACGCCGTCGATCAGCGGGCCCTGGTAGGCCAGGTTCACCAGCTCCTTGATCAGGGCCAGCGAGGGCGCGCTGAAGCCGTTGATCTGCTCGGCTGCGGCCAGCGCCTCCTCCAGCAGCTTGTCCGCCGCAACGACGCGCGACACCAGGCCGCCGCGTTCGGCCTCGGCCGCGTCCATCATGCGGGCGGTCAGCAGCATGTCCATGGCCTTGCTCTTGCCGACCGCGCGCGGCAGGCGTTGCGTGCCGCCGGCGCCGGGGATGATGCCCAGCTTGATCTCGGGCTGGCCGAACTTGGCCGTGTCGGCGGCGATGATGAAGTCGCACATCATCGCCAGCTCGCAGCCGCCGCCTAAAGCGAAGCCGGCCACCGCCGCGATCACCGGCTTTCTGACCTGCAGAATGGTTTCCCAGTTCTTCGAGATCAGGCCGCTCTTGAAAGCGCTCATGAAATTGTGCGGGGCCATCGTCGGAATGTCGGCGCCGGCCGCGAAGGCGCGCTCCGAGCCGGTCAGCACGATGCAGCCGATGCTGTCATCGGCATCGAATGCCAGCAGGGCCTGGCCCAGTTCGTCCATCAGCTGGTCGTTCAGCGCATTGAGCTGCTTGGGGCGGTTCAGGGTGATCAGGCCGGTCTTGCGTTCGCCCTCGCCCTGCACTGCGGTCAGGATGCATTCATAAGTCATTCGGGTCTCCGTGGGTCTTGTGGCTCGATGGGCGCAACTATAGGGTCAGGCGCGGCCTGCAGCGGTGGGGCCTTCAGCATCAGGTCGAGATGGCTGCCGTCGTCCTGGCGTATCAGCAGCCGCACCGGCAGGTACTGCAGGCCCGGCGCCAGCCAGACCTCGGCCTTCAGGTCCTGGACACGGCCCTCCCCGTGGTCGAACAGCGGCCGCAGATGCCAGGCGCTCAGCGGCCCCATCGGCGTGTGCAGCTCCTCCTCGCCGATCACCTCGTAGCGCCAGCGGTAGAGCCGGCGCGGCAGGGCCAGCGGCATCTCGACGATCAGGCCCGGTCGCAGCGTTTCGCGCCCGGTCAGGAACAGCCAGGTCAGATGCACGAACTGGCTGGCCGCATCCTGGACGCCAGGCGGCTGCGGCTGCGGCTTGCCATCGGCCAGCCGCAAGACCTGGCCCTCGAAGGCGATGGCGCTACGCCGCGCCTCGCGCAGCAGCATCTTCGTGTCCTCGTCATAGCGCTGGGGCGCAATGCCCAGCGGCGTCAGCAGGCCGTCGCTGCTCATGCGGCGCGTGATCAGCGGCGCGAAACGGGCGCCGACCAGCACATCGAGGTGCACCTGGTAACGCCGACCCTGGCGCAGCCATTGCACCTGGGCCTCCCCCTCCAGCGGCCCGCGGAAGTTGCCTTGCAGGCGGTAGCTGAGCTGGGTGGACAACGGCCACTCCGGGCCGGGCTCGGCCGGCTCGTCCGGCGCGGGCTCTGCTGCAGCGGGCAACTCGGCCGGCGCCGACAACTCTGCCAGTTCCTCCAGCACGGGAATCTCGGGCAGCGGCGCCAGCAGGCGAGTGTGCAACGGCCCGGGTCTGAACCTGGGCATCGGCGCCGGCGCGGCCAGACGCTTGGGCGGCGCCCGCTCGACCAGTTCGCGGACGAAAGCCGCCGCCAGCCGTGGCGGCGGCGCTTCGTTTGACAGCCGCAGCTGCAGCGTGCGTCCCAGCCAGCCATGCGCCAGCAGCACCAGCAGCACGATCAGGGCCAGCAGACCCCGGCGCCTCAGCTGCCCAGCCATGCCCGGCGCAGGCCGAGAGCGCGCGCCGGGGCTTTCTCGGCGGGGCTCAGCCGCACCGGCGCCCCGGCCTGCGCTTCCAAGGGCAGACACAGGTTCAGGCTCAGCACCCGCTGGTCGCGCGCCACCAGCAGCGCCATCTGGCTCAGGCGCTCGGGCGCCAAGGTCTGCAGCGCCTCGTCGAGCTTGCGCAAGCGCCAGCTGTTGCAGGCCAGGATCTCATCACCGGCCGCCAGGCCGCCGGCCAGCGCCGCCGAGCCCTGCAGCACCTGCTTGACACGGATGCCGTCCGTCTCGCTGACACGCAGGCCCAGGCGCTGGGCCAGGCTCGCCTTGTCGCTGCACCAGCGCACCCCGACGCGCTCCAGCAGCGCCGGCAGCGGCAGATCCTCGGTGCCATGCACCCACCGCCGCAACTCCTCGGCCAGCGCCGCACCGCCGGCCTCTGCGACCACGGCCAGAATATCGGCCTCGCTGATCGGCCCGCCGCCGCTGCGCTGCCACAGCTGGCGCATGACCTCATCGAGACTGGCGCTGCGGGACGCCCCCTGGGATTGGCTGCGCAGACTCAGGTCCAGCGCCAGCGCCAGCAGCGCGCCCTTGGCGTAATAGCTGACGGTGGAGTTGGGCGTGTTCTCGTCCTGGCGGTAGTAGCGGATCCAGGCATCGAAGCTGGCCTGGGCCAGGCTTTGCTGCTTGCGCCCGGGCACGGCCAGCACCGCGCTGATGGTGGCGCTGAGCAGCTTCAGATAGCGGGCCTCGTCGATCAGGCCGCAGCGGCGCAGCATCAGATCGTCGTAGTAGGAGGTGAAGCCCTCGAAGAACCACAGCAGCTCGGTGTAGTTCTCCTGGCTGTAGTCGAAGCTGGCGAAAGTATCGGGGCGCAGGCGCTTGACGTTCCAGGTGTGGAAGTACTCGTGACTGATCAGGCCCAGCAGGCGCAGATAGCCATCCGACACCTCCTGCTGCCCCAGCACCGGCAGATCGCGGCGCGCGGCGATCAGCGCGGTGCTGGCCCGGTGTTCGAGCCCGCCATAGCCCTCGTCCACCGCATTGAGCAGGAAGACATAGCGCCCGAACGGCGGCACGGCGCCGCGCCGCTCGCCGTGCCAGAGGGCGATCTGCGCCTCGCAGATGCGTTGCGCATCCGCCAGCAGCCGCGTGCCGTCGAACACCGGCAGCGCGCCGCTGACCACCAGCTGATGCGGCACGCCGGCGGCGCTGAACTCGCCGCGCCAGAAGCGCCCCAGCTCGACGGGATGGTCGATCAGCTCGTCGTAGTCGGCCGCCTGATAGCTCAAGGCGCCGGTGGCCGTCATCGACGTGGCGACCTGCCAGCCCTCGGGCAGCCCCGCCAGCTCGATGCCGTGGCTCTGGGCCTCCTTGCCATGGGCGCGCAGGCACAGGCTGGCGCCATTGAAGAAGCCCCGTTGCGCGTCCAGAAAGGCGGCCCGCACCGAGCTGTCGAAGGCATAGACCTGGTAGCTGACGACCAGCGCGCCGCGGCCGCTGCAGCGCGCCTCCCAGCTGCATTTGCTGGTCTGGCGCAAGGCCACCGCGCGGCTGCCCTGGCGCGCCTGCAGGCCGCCGAGGTGGCGCGAAAACTCGCGCACCATATAGCTGCCCGGTATCCAGACCGGCAGGCTCAGCGCCTGCGTTTCGGCCGGGGCCGGAATCGTCAGCGTGAGCTGGAACAGATGCGCATGGGCATCGGCGATCTCGATCTTGTAATTGATCATCCGCTCAGCTGCCCGCAGCACCCAGGAAGCAGCACAGGCCGGCGATCGCACTGAGGCGGAATCGCAAGGTCAGCCAGGCACCGGCGCCCAGGGCCGGGTAGCAGCGCCGGTCGACCAGATAGCAGACCACCAGCATCACCCCGTGCACGACCAGGCCCGCATAGGCCGGCATCACCACCGCCACCCAGGCCAGCAGCGAGGGCACGACGCCCCAGATAAATGGCTGCGGCGACGGGATCTGCTGCCTAAAACCCAGGCCCCAGTGAATGCCGCCCAGAAAGGACACGATCACGGCGGCATAGGCCGACAGCCCCAGCGCCGCGAAGGCATGGGCGTCGGCATTGAAGCCGGCCAGCAGCCAGACCAGGGCGGCGCCCAGCACAAAGGGGATAAGCCCGGCATAGGCCAGGCGCTGGGCCAGCGGGTTCAGGGGCAAGGGGGGGCTGGCGCTCGCGGCAGCAGGCATGCGTCGCTCCGAAATGGCGAAAGAGTCAGGAAAGAGGGTCAGGACTTGCTGGCTGCCAGGCGGCGCTCCAGCTGCTCGGCGCTGATCGCGCCCGGGGCGCGGCTGCCGTCCTCGAAGATCACGGCCGGCGTGCCGTTGACCTGGTGCTTGCGTGCCAGCGCCAGATTGCGCTCGATGGCGGCGTCGTCGCAGCTGGCTGCGGGCTTGGGCGGCGTCTTGCCCTCCAACATCCAGGCCATCCAGGTCGCGGTGCTGTCCTTGGCGCACCAGATCGCGCGCGACTTGTCCGGCGAATCGCCGCCCAGGATGGGGATCAGGAAGGTGTAGACGGTGATGTCCTTGACGTCCTGCAGGCTGCGCTCGAAGCGCTTGCAATAGCCGCAGTTCGGATCGGCGAAGACGGCGATGCGGCGCTTGCC
Source organism: Paucibacter sp. XJ19-41 (assembly GCF_028462495.1). NCBI lineage: Bacteria > Pseudomonadati > Pseudomonadota > Betaproteobacteria > Burkholderiales > Sphaerotilaceae > Roseateles > Paucibacter sp. XJ19-41. The sequence continues at coordinate 734 of NZ_JAQOWX010000099.1, read as the reverse complement.
ATTGCCGCTCTTCCAGACCACCGCGTCCTTCAGCGGCAGCGCGGCAAAATCGATCTGGTTGAGCTTGTCGACCCGTTCGGCGGTCAGATTGCGGGCCGGGCGCGACTTCACATCGATCAGCTCACCCTCGATCAGATAGCTGCCGGTCGGGTCGGTGTAGCGGATCTCGTTGCCGATGCGGATCTCCCACAGGCCAGGAAACGCGGCGGCGCGCACCTCGTCGATCTTGGGCAGATTGGGCAGGCGCTCGGTCAGGTTCTTGCGGATCACCGCCTCATTGGCCTGGGCCAGCGGCGCACACAGCAGCAGGGCCAGGCCCAGCGATTTCATCTTCAGCATCGGGACATCCTCGATTCAATGTGATTCACAGACCCAGCGCGCGCGAGGTCAGCCAGCGCTTGACGGGTGGCAGCCGGTTCAGCAGGCCCATGCCCTGGTTGCGCAGTCCGCGCAGGGCCGGGGCATCGCTGGCAAAAACGCGCAGCAGTCCATCGGTCAGCTCGCCCATGGCCCAGGTCGGCGCGGCCCGCTCGCGCGCATAGCGGCGCAGCAGGCGCTCGTCGGACACGGCTCGCCAGCTTTCGCGCTGCCTCAGTACCCGGGCCAGCGCTGCGACATCGGCCAGGCCCAGATTCAAGCCCTGGCCGGCCAGCGGGTGGACCAGATGGGCGGCGTCACCCAGCAGCACCCAGCCGGGCCCGCTGACCGCCTCGGCCCGCGCCAGCGCCAGCGGC
>NZ_JAQOWX010000098.1:0-20675 GCF_028462495.1 Paucibacter sp. XJ19-41 | reverse complement strand
CAAACGCGGCCAGCGCCTCCTGCATCGCGGCCAGCTGGGCCGCGCTGCGGCGCTGCGCGGCCAGCGCCGCCGCCTCGGTCTCGACGCCGATGCGCAGCTCCAGCACCGCGACCACGTCGGTGAGCGTACCCATCTGATCGGGGGCGATGCGAAACGCCGCGCCCTCGCCCAGGCCCAGCACAAAGGTGCCGATGCCGTGCCGCGTCTCGACCAGGCCGGCGGCCTGCAGCTTGGAGATGGCCTCGCGCACCACGGTGCGGCTGACCTCGAACTCGGCCATGATGGCCGCCTCGGTGGGCAGCTTGTCGCCGGCATTGAGCCGGCCTTCGCGGATGCGATCGCCCAACGCCTCCACGAGGCCCAGGGCCAGGGTCTTGGGGCGCCGTCGGCCGGTGATGGCGTTCGGGCTCAAGCGCGTCCGGCCTTGGCCGGCGGATCCAGCGGGAACTGCGTGCACCCCAGCCGCGCCGAGATATCGCGGCTGGCCCCTTGCAGCATGGCCACCACCTCGCCCTCCTTGGCCTCGTCGTAGCGGAAGGTCGGGAAGGAGACGCTCAATCCCGCGATCGGCTGGTTCAACCGGTCGAAGATGGGCACGCCCAGGCAGCGGATATGGTCGTCAAACTCCTCGCGGTCCTCGCCGAAGCCCTGGGCCTTGACGCGGTCCAGCTCGGCCTGGAAGGCGGCCGGCTCGACGATGGTCTTGTCACGAAAGCGCTTGAACTCGGCGCCCTGCAGGATGCGCTCGCGGCGCTGCGGATGCTCCCAGGCCATCAGCACCTTGCCGATCGCGGTGCAGTGCAGCGGCGCGCGCCGGCCGACGCGCGAATACATGCCCAGCATATGGCGCGAGTCGACCTTGTGGACGTAAATGATCTCGCTGTCGATCAGGGTGCCCAGGTGGACCGTCTCGCCGGTGGCGTCGGCCAGCATCTGCATATGGTGCTTGGCCAGATCGATCAGCTCCGGATACTGCAGCGCCTTGGTGCCCAGCTCGAAGGCCTTCATCGTCAGACCGTAGCGCTCGCTGTCGGCCTCCTGGCGCACATAGCCCAGGGTCATCATGGTCTGCAGAAAACGGTAGACCGTGGCCTTGGGCATGGCCAGGCGCACCGACAGATCGGAGATGCCGGTCTCGCTGCGTTCGGACAAGGCCTGCAGGATGGCAAATACCTTGAGCACCGCCGCCACCGATTCGGGCTGCTGCTTGCCGTCGTTCAGATCGTCATCCATGCCGTGTTTCGCTTTGTTTGGTCTGGCGTTTCAATTGTGCTGGATTATCGCCGCGCCGGCCCCGGCACGAACCCGTGCCGCGACCGACTCGACCGGATCCAGCGGCCCGTGCAGACGCGGCTGCCAGCCGACATCGCCCCCCAGCTCGGCCCCGGCGGCGCGCAGCGCGGCGCCCAGGTCCAGCGGCCGGCCGTTGTGCAGCGAGTCGCGGTCGCTGAAGACCTGCCCCTTCAGCACCCGGGCCAGCCGCGCCGCCTGGATCTCCGCCGGGGTCTCCCAGACATTGCGCTCGCTGACGATGCGNGTTGTGCAGCGAGTCGCGGTCGCTGAAGACCTGCCCCTTCAGCACCCGGGCCAGCCGCGCCGCCTGGATCTCCGCCGGGGTCTCCCAGACATTGCGCTCGCTGACGATGCGCGAGGCCAGGCCTATGCCTATCGAGTAGCCATAGGGGTAGTCGCCGTCGCTGCGGGCCACAAACAGATTGTTGTAGAGATGGACCTGGCCGTAGCGCACCCGCGGCGTGCGCTCCATCAGCGCCTCCCAGCGGTTGTGATGCAGGCTCACGCGCAGCCGGCCGGCGTCGCCGGTGTGCTTGTCGCTGCCGCCGATCAGCATGGTCTTGTCGTGGCGCGAGAAATGGTTCCAGGACACGGTCACGAAGTCCGACTGCTGGGTAATGTCCAGCAGCCCGTCATGGTGCTGCATAGTCCGGCCGAGCGCGACACGGGCCTGCTTGTCAGCACGCGCCCCGTCGTCGAAGCTGCAATGGTCGATCCACACATGCGTGGCGCCGCGCAGCGCGACGGTGTCGTACTCCGAGTTCCATTCGCCGGCTGCACCGTCGAGCGGATCCCAGGCCGGGAAGAAGTCGTAGGCATCGGCGAACTGCAGGCCGCGCAGGATGATGTTGTCCACCTGGTCCAGCATCAGCATGCCGTTGATGAAGCCCGCGCCCGGCGCGGCGCCGACCAGCGTCGTGTTGGACGGGATCCGCAGCACGACGCGCTGGGCCTGGGCCCGCGCCGAACGCTTGCGCGCGTCTTCCAGCGGGCCCTCGGGCGGCTTGCGGCCCCAGACGGCCGGATCGTAGGCGCGCAGATAGGCCCCGAAGTCGAAGCCCGGGTCGCGGTAGTCCTCGTAGCCCAGCGGCCGACCGGCGGCGTCGCTGCTCAGATCGATGCGGGCCAGCAGATAGATGATCTTGGGCCGCTGCCCGGCCGCCAGCGCGGCCTCCAGCTCGGCATGGTTGCGCACCCGGTAGACATCGCCCGGCGCGGCCGCCGCGCCGCCGCTCGTGCCGCCCTCCGCAGCGGCCCAGCCATCATCCAGCACCAGGATCTCGCGACCCCAGTCGCGCGGCGCGGCGCGGTTGCGGTATTCGGTCAGCCGGTTGTGCGCGGCATCGAAGGGCCGGCGCGAGGTCGAGCGAGACCAGGGCGCCAGATGCGGGCCCAGCTCGCTGTCGCGTATCAGGGCCTGGCCGTTCGGTGAGATGCCGGCCTGCCAGGCGCCATGCGCAACCCCATGGTCCCAGGCCCGGCCCAGCGAGATGCGGCTCGCGCCAACGCCCGGCTCGGCGCGCAGCCGGCTGTTGACGATCAGAAAGCCATGGGCCTGCTCCTGCGGCGTGCTGGGCGCCAGCACATGCCCCCCTTCGCCCGGCGCACGGCGGCCGGCGCGGCTGAGGATCTCGCTGCGCTCGATGACCAGGCGGGCGTCGCCGAAGATGAAGTCCACATCGCCGGCGATCAGGCTGTCGCTGACATGGATGCGGCCGCTACCCGCTGCATAGAAGGTGTCCTGATGGCCCAGCAGGCGCAGGCGCTGCAGCTGAATGCGGTCGCCCCGGGTCAGCAGCGCCACCGCCTGGGCGCCGCCCGCTTCGCTGACGCCGCTGGGATAGCCCTGACCCAGACGCACCGCGTCCATCGCATCGTTGGCAATCGTCAGGTCGGCCAGTTGCAGATCGTCGCCGAACAACATCGCGCTGGCGCTGCCGGCCGTGCCGTAGCTGGCGCCGTCCTGGTGGGGCACGCAGGTGTTGATCGCCTGGCCGGCCGGCTTGGGCTGGGCGTTGTAGTGGCCGGCCACGATGACGGCGCCCGGGTCGCCGTACAAGGTCAGCGGCGCCTTGTCGCGCAGGCAGACCTGCTCGCGGTAGCTGCCGGGCTTGAGCCGGATGTAGTGGCGCCGCCCTTCGCGGGGCAAGGCATCGAGCGCGGCCTGCAAGCTGCGGTGCGTGCCGCTGCCGTCCGCAGCGACGATGAAGTCGGGCGTCCAGGCCCTGGAGTCAAGCGGCTGGGGCTGCCAGCCCTGCAGCCAGTCCTCGACGCGCTGCCGCGCTGCCTGGGCGTCGTCGAGCTGGGGTCGTATCGGACCCTGAGCCTGCGCTGCGGCACCCGCCACGGCCAGCAGCAAAGCGGCGAGCCGCCTCACAGATCGGCCAGGTAGAGCGCGGGCTCGCCCGCTTCCTTGTCGCAGCTGAACAGCACCTGCTTCTCATCGGGCGTGAAGCTCGGATGCGGATGCGTGACCTGGCGGCTGTCCTTGTAGACGTCCCAGCTGCTGTCGTGGCGGGCAATACGTCGAGTGCTAGGTCGGGTCGTGCCGGCCTTCAGGTCGAACAGGTGCAGATAGGGATCGCCGCTCAGCATCTCGTTGCTGGCGCTGGCATCGCCGCTGGCCTTGCCGCAACCGTCGCCGACGATCAGCGTGCCGTCGTGGTTGCTCATCAGGTGCGAGCACTGCGGCATCGCCATCAGCACCCGGTTCTCCAGCGTGACGGGGTCGAGGCTGCAGATCCAGCGCTCGGGCGAACTGTGGTCGTATGACACATAGATCATCGCGCTGCCGTCCGGCACCCAGAACTCGTGGGTGCAGCTCTCGCCCTCGCGGTGCTCCTTGCCGCAGCGGCGGTTCGTGCCGTCCTCGTTGATGAACCACATGCGGGCGTCAATCAGGTCATGCGGGCCCTCGTGGCAATAGGCCACGGTATGGTCGTCGAAGGGGCGGTACTGCGGGTGACCCAGCCAGCCACGCTGCTCCAGGATGACCGTGCGCTCGCCGGTCTTCAGGTCCACGCTGAAGAGCCGGCAGCGCGGCTTCTGATGGAACATCTCGTTGAACTTCTGCCAGGTGTTCAAGGGGAACCAGTCATCGGCATGGATCTCGATGCCGACAATCTTGGTGCAGGCGCTGTTGCTGACCCAGGTGCCGTAGCCGACCCAGCCCGGCGGCACCGTGTAGACCACGGCCTCGCTCAGATCGTCCAGGGCCAGGCGTATCAGCTGGCGCTCGGCGCGGACGAAATAGAGGTAGCGGTCATCGGGCGACAGAAAGCCGCCAAAGGTGTTCTCGCCGGGCTGGTCGGTCAGCTGCGTGGCGACCTGCGATTGCAGGTCCAGCAGTTGGTAGTTCCATTTGGGTCCGGGGCCGCCAACATCATCGAAACCGCCGGCAAACAGCAGCTTGCTGCCATCGTTGCTGAAGCACTTCTGATAGAAATAGTTGCGATGACAGGTCACGTCCAGCGGTGTGAGCCGGGTCACCCGGGCGCCGGTGTCGGGATCCTGCTGGCTGACGAAATTCAGCTGTCTTTCGGTGGCTTTCATCTCACTTGATCCGGTTGAGCAGGGCATTGCCCTCTTCGACCAGGCGCCGCGCGGCCTCCTGGTCTGTGGTCTTGCCATAGGCGACGGTCTCGAAAACCTCGCGCATGAATTTGTGGAAGCGCGCATGCTCGAACAGCTTGGAGGGCATCGGCACCCGGCCGGCCTGGCGCTGCGCCTTGACCTGCTCGTGGGCAGCCAGTTCCAGCGCTGGCAGCTTGCCGGCCTTCAGCAGCAGCTCGAAGCTGTTGGCGGCGGCTGGCACGCCGCGGCTGCGGCCCAGGATCTCAGCGGCCTCGGGGTCGGTCAGCAGGAAGTTGACGAAGCGCGCGGCCAGCTCGGGCTGCTTGCTGTTGCGACCCACCGCATACATCAGCGTGGGCCGGCCGAACATGCCGCTATTGCCGGCGCCGGGCAGGGTCGGGAAGTCGCCCAGCACCAGCTTTTGCTGCTTGTTCAAGGTGCTGGCGCGCAGCGCGATCACCGAGTCCCAGGTGTAGTTGCCGGCCCAGTTGCCGAGCACCCAGTCCTGCTGCTGCTCGGTGGGCTTCTCAGCACCGCCCAGGCTGGCGCGCAGCGGCAGCGGCACAGCCACATGCTCGGTGATCAGGCGGCGGTAGGTCTGCACCCATTCCAGCGCGGCGGCCGGGCTCATCGCGACGCGCGGCTGGGCCGGATCGACATAGGGGGTGCCATGCTTTTGCTGCACATAGCTCTGCGCCAGCAGCATCATGTCGTAGAGCTCGCCGTCCAGCGGATAGGCCTTGTCGCCGTACTTGGCCTTGAAGACGCGGCCGGCCGCGAACAGCTCGTCCCAGGTCTTGGGCACCGGCAGCCCGGCGCGCGCCAGCGCCGCCTCGTTCCAAAGCAGCACGCGGGCGCTGTAGGACACCGGCAAGGCATTGAGCTTGCCGGCCACCCGGCCAAGTTCCAGATCGGCGGCGTCGAACTGATGCAGGGCCAGCTGCGAGCGGTAGGCTTCCAGATCGGTGAAGCCGTTGCCGCGCTTGGAGAACATGCCCAGCCAAGCCCAGTTGATCTGCATCACATCGGGCTCGGAGCGGCCGGCGATCTGGGTCGTCAGCCGCTCCAGATAGCCGTTGAAACCCATGTACTCGGCCTTGACCTTCAAGCCGGGGTGGCGGCGCTCGAAGGCGGCAATCGCCTTCAGCGTGGCCTCGTGCCGGCCCGCGCCGCCCCACCAGGAGAACCGCAGCACGGTCGCCCCCTGAGACCAGGCCGGCAGGGCCAGCACCAGCGCGGCCGCGATGACAAAGAGCTTTCTTATCGTCATGTCAGAGCAGCAGGTTGGCGCCGCTGGCGGCGTCGAAGAGGTGAGCCTGGTTGAGCTGCAGCCAGAAGCCGTGGACGGCGCCGCGCGTCTTCTCACCGAGGCCCCCGAGCTGATCGGCCGGTACGCGGGCAGTCATCGGCACCGTGCCGATGTCGAAGTGCACGAACACCTCGCTGCCCATATGTTCCATGAAGCGCAGCGTGCTGGGCACCTCGACGCTGCCGGGCCGCGGCAGCGAGGACACATGCTCGGGCCGCAGGCCGAACTTGATGGCCGCGCCTCGCCCCTTGAGCTTTTCCGCCTTGGCCTCGGGCAGGGGCAAGACCTGGCCCCCGATCGCGATGGCCAGGCCGGCGCCTTGGCTTTGCAAGGTGGCGTCGTGGATATTCATCTCGGGCGAGCCGATGAAGCTGGCGACAAAGGCATTGGCCGGCCGGTCGTACAGCGCGGTGGGTGTGTCGACCTGCTGGATCACGCCTTCCTTGAGCACGCAGATGCGCTCGCCCATGGTCATCGCCTCGACCTGGTCGTGGGTCACATAGATGGTGGTGGCCGGCTGGCCCGCCTCGCGCAGCGTGCGGTGCAACTCGGTCAGCCGCACCCGCATCGCGGCGCGCAGCTTGGCGTCCAGATTGGACAGCGGCTCGTCGAACAGAAAGACCTCGGGCTTCTTGACGATGGCCCGGCCCACCGCGACGCGCTGGGCCTGGCCGCCGCTGAGCTGCTTGGGGTAGCGGTCCAGCAGGTGCTCCATCTCCAGCAGCTGGGCGGCATGGCGCACGCGCTGGTCGAGCTCGGCCTTGGGCGTGCCGGCCAGCTTCAGGCCGAAGGCCAGGTTGTCGTAGACCTTCATATGCGGGTAGAGCGCATAGTTCTGGAACACCATCGCGATGCCGCGCTGCTTGGGGGCCAGCTCGTTCACCCGCTGCTCGCCAATCCGCAGCTCGCCGCCGCTGATGGTCTCCAGGCCGGCGATCATGCGCAGCAGAGTGCTCTTGGCGCAGCCCGAGGGACCGACGAAGACCATGAACTCGCCGTCGCGCACTTCCAGATCGACCCCGTGCACGGCCTTGAAGCCATTGGGGTAGACCTTCTCGATTTTCTTCAGGCTTAGCTGCGCCACTGTCGTCTCCGAATCATTTGTAGTTCTGTGTCAGCCCTTGACGCCGCTCGAGGTGGCGCCTTCGATGAAGTGCTTCTGCGCCGCAAAGAACACCAGCACCGAGGGAATCAGCGCGACAACCGAGATCGCGATGACGTTGGCCCATTCGACCTCCTCGGTCGCGCCTATGCTCATCTTCAGCGCCAGCGAGACCGGGTACTTCTCGACCGAGGCCAGATAGATCAGCGGGCCCATGAAGTCGTTCATGGTCCAGATGAACTGGAACACGATGACCGAGATGATGGCGGGCTTGAGCAGCGGCACGATGATGTGCCAGAGCAACTGCCAGGCGTTGCAGCCGTCGATCTGGGCCGCCTCTTCCATATCGCGCGGGATGCCGCGCAGGAACTGCACCAGCAGGAAGACGAAGAAGGTGTCGGTGGCAAAGGCCGAAGGGATGATCAGCGGCAGATAGGAATCCAGCCAGCCGATCTCGCGGAACATCAGGTACTGCGGCAGGCGCAGCACGATCAGCGGCAGCATCATCGTGCCTATCATGATGGAGAACAGCAGCTTCTTGCCCCAGAACTCGAAGCGGGCAAAGGCATAAGCCACCAGCACGCAGGAGATCACGGTCACGATGATGCGGGGGATCGCGATCAGGAAGCTGTTCAGGAAGTAGGTCGCGAAGGTGTACTCTGTGCTGGTCTTCCAGCCCTTGGCATAGGCGCCGAAGTCCAGGCGGCTGGGCCAGAAGCCGGCCTCGGTGAAGATCTCGGCATTGCTCTTGAACGAGGCCCCGATCAGCCACAGCATCGGGTACAGCATCACGAAGGCCACCGCGATCAGCGCCACATAGCGCAGCCAGGGGTTGCCACGGTCGCGGGCGAGCGCTAGCGGCGCCGGGGCCAGCTTGCCGGCTCCGGGCAGGGGTTTGGCGTCGGCGCGGCTCATCGCTTGCTCTCCTTCTCACCGGAGTAGAAGACCCAGTACTTGGAGCTCCAGAACGACAGTGCCGCCAGACCGCCGACCAGGGCGAACAGCACCCAGGAGAGCGCCGCGCCATAGCCCAGATTGAAGAAGCGGAAGCTCTGGTCGTAGATATAGAGCGCCAGCACATAGGTCGAGTGCAGCGGGCCGCCCTCGGTGATCGCATAGGGGCCGTTGAACTCCTGGAAGGCGTGCACCATCTGCATGATCATGTTGAAGAAGATCACCGGCGTGATCAGCGGCACCGTGATCTTCCAGAACTGCTGGCTCTTGCTGGCGCCGTCGCATTCGGCCGCCTCGTACAGCGAGACCGAGACGTTCTGCAGCGCCGCCAGGAAGATCACCATGGCCGAGCCGAACTGCCAGGTGAACAGCAGCACGATGGTCCACATCGAGTAATGCTCATCGGCCAGCCAGGCGATCGGCTCGATGCCCAGCTTGATCAGCACCAGATTGACCAGGCCGTTCTTCGCGAAGATGAAGCGCCACAGCACCGCCACCGCGATCGAGCCGCCAAGGATGGAGGGGATGTAGAAGGCGGCGCGGAAGAAGTTGATGCCGCGCAGCTTGAAGTTCAGGACATGGGCGATGAACAGCGCGAAGCCCACACGCAGCGGCACGGCCAGCAGCGCGAACAGCAGGGTCACGCCCAGCGATTTTCGAAACAGCGGATCGTCGCCGGCCAGCTCGCGGTAGTTCTGCAGCCCGACGAACTCGGGCGGGTCGATCAGGTCGTACTGCGTGAAGCTGAGCGCGAAGCTCATCACGAAGGGGAAGAGCTTGAACAAGAGCACGCCCAGCACGAATGGCAGGACGAACAGCAAGCCCAGCTTTTTGTTCTCATACATGCACCGAGTCTCCGGCGGTGACATTCAGACCTTGCTGCGACCGCTGGTCTTCGCCAGCAGAGCCCGCGGATCCGGCTTTGCCGGTCCGCTGGGCTCGCCCCCTGGAGGGGGTGGCGCGCAGCGCCTCGGGGGGGAGCCTTACCTGGCCAGCCAGCCGCCGTCGACGGCCACGGTGTAGCCGTTGACGTAATCGGACGCCTGCGAGGCCAGGAAGACCACCGGGCCGGCCAGATCATCCGGCACGCCCCAGCGCCCGGCCGGGATGCGATCGAGGATGGCGGCATTGCGGCCCTCGTCGGCGCGCAGCGCGGCGGTGTTGTTGGTGGCCATATAGCCGGGCGCGATCGCATTGACGTTGATGCGCTGCGAGGCCCATTCATTGGCCATCAGCCGCGTGATGCCCATCACGCCGCTCTTGCTGGCCGTGTACGAGGGCACGCGCACGCCGCCCTGGTAGGACAGCATCGAGGCCACATTGATGATCTTGCCGCCGCTGCCCTGGGCGATGTACTGGCGCGCCACGGCCTGCGAGAAGAAGAACACCGTCTTCAGGTTCAGATCGATGACATCGTCCCAGTCTTTCTCGCTGAACTTGATCGCATCCTCGCGGCGGATGATGCCGGCGTTGTTGACCAGGATGTCGACCCGCCCGCCAAAGCTCCTGGCCTCGCCGACCAGGCCTTCCAGGCAACTGATGTCGGACAGATTGGCACGCAGATCGAGGAAGCGGCGACCCAGCGCCTGGACCTGCTCGCGGGTCTCGTCGGGTTCGGACACGTTGACGCCGACGATGTCGGCGCCGGCCTGGGCCAGCGCCCGGGCCATGCCCTGGCCCAGGCCGGTGTTGCAGCCGGTCACGATGGCGACGCGGCCTTGCAGATGGAAATTGTCCAGAATCATGTGCTGTCTCGCTGATTTCTGACGCGCTGAACAGGCGTCTCGGCATGCCCCTGGGGGCTCAATGGCCGCTAGCCTAACGCAGCTCGGGACTTTCCCGGAATTATGGTTTCTATTTAGTGAACCGATGTTTCATTTATTTGCGTCGGCGCTATAGTAGCTGCAAATCGATGTTTCAGACATCACACCGCGCCCGGGCTTTCGGGTGGAGACAGCGGAGCCAAGAGATGAGCAGCAGTTACTTCGACAACGACGCCACGCCCTGGACCGAGCTGGGCGAGGGCATACGGCGCAAGATCGTCGGCCACACGCCGGAGCTGATGTCGGTGCTGGTGCAGTTCGACCGGGGCGCCATCGGCACCCCGCACGCCCATGACGCCCATGACCAGATCGCCTATGTGATCGCCGGCTCCTTCGAGGCCGAGGTGGCCGGGGTCAAACGCATCCTGAAAGTCGGCGACGCTTTCATCGCCCCCCGCCTGCACACCCACGGCGTGGTGGCTCTTGAAGCCGGCAGCACCCTGCTGGACCAGTTCTCCCCCCGCCGCGAGGACTACCTCTAAGTCGCTCGAGGTTCAGCGGTCGCCGCACTGCAGCGCGCGGCCGCCCCGTCAAGAGGCGCCCTGCGCGCGCCGCTGTCATCCCATCTCAGACCGAGCTACGGGCACAGAACCCGCAGCGGTCGGTGAATGCCAAGCCGTGCCCTGCTCGCATCGGGCGAGCCGCGCCAAAAATCAATAGGAGACTAGACCATGCAAACCCGCCACAGGCTCAAGCAGCCGCGACTGTCCAAACTGGCCGCCTGCCTCTTGGGCTCCACCAGCCTGCTTGCCGCTGCCCAGAGCGCTGCGCCTACCGCCCAGCCGCAGGCGATGGAGACCGTGGTCGTCACCGGCTTGCGCGCCTCGCTGGAGAGTGCCTTGCGTGCCAAGCGCGATGACAAGGGCATCGTCGATGTCATCAAGGCCGAAGACATCGCCAAGTTCCCCGACACCAATCTGGCCGAGTCGCTGCAGCGCGTGCCCGGCGTCGTGATCGACCGCGATGCCGGCGAGGGCCGCAGCATCACGGTGCGCGGCCTGGGCGCCGATTTCACCCGCGTGCGCATCAATGGCATCGAGGCGCTGGCCACTACCGGCGGCACCGACAGCTCGGGCGGTGCCAATCGCTCGCGCGGTTTCGACTTCAACGTCTTCGCCTCCGAACTCTTCAACAGCATCACGGTACGCAAGAGCGCCTCGGCCGATGTCGACGAGGGCTCGCTGGGCGCGACCGTGGATCTGCAGGCGGCGCGCCCCTTCGACTTCAAACCCGGCTTCACCGCGACCGGATCGGCCCAGGGGCGCTACAACGATATGTCCGGCAAGACCACGCCGCGCGTCGCGGGCCTGCTGTCCTATACCGACGAGAACCGTCGCTTCGGCCTGCTGATGTCGGTCGCCTACTCCGAGCGCAAGGTGCTGGAAGAAGGCTTCTCGACGGTGCGCTGGGCCAACGGTGTCAGCAGCCAGGGCCTGTTCGCCGCGGCCGGCTCCGACGCCGCCGCCTTGGCCGCGTCCAACAATGCCGCCAACTTCCACCCACGCCTGCCCCGCTACGGCCGGCTGACGCACGACCAGGACCGTCTCGGCGTCACCAGCGCGATACAGTTCCGGCCCGGCGAGAACACGCTGGTGTCCGCCGACATCATGTATGCCAAGCTGGAAGCGACGCGCCAGGAAGACTTCCTGCAGGCCATCTCCTTCAGCCGCACCGGCACCAACGGCAAGCCGCAGACCAGCGTGCTGGAAGCCAAGTACGACGCCTCGGGAGAGCTGGTGCGCGGCGTCTACAACGGGGTGGACATTCGCTCCGAGTCCCGTTTCGACCGCCTGTTCACCGAGTATGTGCAGCCGACCCTGAGCGTCGACCACGACTTCAGCGACACGCTGCGCCTGAGCGTCAAGATGGGCCAGAGCAAGAGCCGCTTCCGCAACCCGGTGCAGACCACCACCACGCTGGACGCCAACAACGTCAATGGCTACACCATCGACTTCAGCGGCAACGACCGCCTGCCGGCCATCAGCTATCCGATCTCCGTCACCTCGCTGACACCCGGCGGCCTGGGTTTCGTCACCGCCGCTGCGGGCGCGGCCACGGTGCCCGGCACCCTGGTCAGCAGCGAGATACGCATCCGTCCGCTCGGCGCCACCACCCGCAGCGACAACGGCCAGGTCGACCTGAGCTGGGATCTGCTGCCCTCCCGCTACACCGCCAAGGCCGGTATCAGCTACAAGCGTTTCTCCTTCGACACCTTCGAGTTCCGTCGCACCAACGAGACGGTGATGTACGCGCCGCCCGCCGGTGTCAGCGCCAGCAGCCTGACCACCATGCTGACCGGCTTCGGCAAGGAGCTGGGCCTGCCCGCCGGCGTGCCGACCGCCTGGCTGATCCCCAACCTCAATGCCATCTCTGCGGCTTACGACATCTACTGCAACTGCCTGAAGAGCGGACCGGCCGGCGGCCCCGGCGACTTCCGCCTGACATCGATCACCAACGGCAGCGCGCGCGGCAACAACTTTGGCGCCACCGAGAAGGACGAGGGTGCCTACCTGATGATGGAGTTCAATGAGAAGGTCTCGAGCTTCCCGGTGCGGGGCAATGTCGGGGTCCGCTATGTGCGCACCGCGCAGACCGCCTCCGGCTACGACTCGGTGGGCGGCGGCACCCCGACCCAGGAATCGCAGAACTACAGCGATGTGCTGCCCTCGCTGAACCTGGCCGTCAACCTGTCCCGTGACGTGATACTGCGTGCGGCGGCGGCCAAGGTCATGGCCCGCCCTCGGCTGAATGACCTGAACCCCGGCATGTCGCTGAACACGGCCAACCAGACCATCACGGCGGGCAACCCCGGCCTCAAGCCCTACCGCGCCAAGACCCTGGACATCAACGGCGAGTGGTACTTCAGCCGCGACGGCTTCCTGGGCCTGGGCCTGTTCTACAAGGACATCGACACCTATATCCAGAGCCTGCGAGGCAGCGCCCGCTACGGCGATACCGGTCTGCCGCTCGCCTCGCTGCCCAACTCGCAATCGGCCGACACGGTCTACGCGATCACGACCCCGATCAATACCGAGGGCGGATCGCTGCAGGGCCTGGAGCTGAACTGGCAACAGCCCTTCAGCTTCCTGCCCGGCATCTGGCGCAATACCGGGATGCAGTTCAACTACACCTACGTCAAGTCGGATGTCACCTATCGCGACAGCGGGGCCAACAACGCCACCATCGTCGACGACCTGATCGGACTGTCACCACGCTCGGCCAACCTGTCGCTGTACTACGACGACGGCCGCTTCAGCGCCCGCGTCTCCACGTCCTACCGATCCGCCTTCCTGACCCGGGTCCCCGGTCAGAACAACAACGATGTGGAAGGCACCAATGCCGCAGTGAACGTGGACCTCTCGCTTAACTACAAATGGGATGACCGCCTCACACTGACCTTCGAGGGCACCAATCTGAACAACCGGGCGAAGGACCAGTTCGTCAGCCGGGCCCGCAACAGCCCGGTGGTCTACAACATCACCGGCCGCGAGTTCCTGCTGGGCGCTCGCTACAAGTTCTGAGCCAGTGCCAAAACCGGGCCAGGCCCGGTTTTTTTTCGTCCCTGTTCAGGAGCGATACGCGATGAAGAGAACCGCTCTCGTCGGCCTGGCGATGTGCTGGCTGGCATCGATGGCCCAGGCCGAGGGCCGCCTGATCCTGGTCGGCGACTCGACGATGGCGCCGCGCAGCGGCTATGGGGACGCGTTGTGCGCCCGCTTCAAACCCGGGCTGCAATGCCTGAACCTGGCGCGCGGCGGCCGCAGCTCCGGCTCCTTCCGCGCCGAAGGCCTGTGGGATCAGGTGCTGGCGCTGCTGCGCGAGCCGGAGGGCCGGCGCAGCCATGTGCTGATCCAGTTCGGCCACAACGACCAGCCCGGCAAGCCCGGTCGCTCCACCGATCTGGTGCATGACTTCCCTGCCAACCTGGCCCGCTATGTCGACGAGGTGCGCGCCGCGGGCGCCACGCCGGTGCTGCTGACCCCGCTGACCCGGCGCAGCTTTCGCGGCCCCTGGCTGCATGACGACCTCGCGCCCTGGGCCGCCGCCACCCGGCGCGTGGCCGCCGACAAGCAGGTCGCGCTGCTGGACCTGCACGGGCTCAGCCGCGCGGCGGTCCAGGCCATGGGCGAGGCCGAGGCCGACACGCTGGCGATGGCGGCCAAGCCAGCGCCCGGTGCGCCCATCCATCCGGCGACCGCGGCCGAGCGCGCCGGCGCCGCCAATCCCGTGTTCGACCGCACCCATCTGGGCGACAAGGGGGCGCGGCTGTTCGCATCCATGGTCGCCCGGCAGCTGCAAGACCTGGCCCCCGAGCTGGGCGCGCAGCTGCTGCCCTGAGTTCTTCCTCACAACAAGCCGCTCGACGGCATCGGAGACAAAGCGCATGAGACCTCCTTTTCTGAAATGCCTGCTCGCCTGCTTGCTAGCACCAGGCACTGCCCTGGCCCAGACCACCGTGACCGCGCTGCTTGACGGCCAGCCCAGCCTGCTCGGCTGGGACCAGGGCTACCAGAGCGGCGCCGGCAGCCATATCGCCACGCTCAGCGACAGCGAGCTGGAATACCTCAGCGCCGACTACGCGCTGGCCATCGACCTGTTCAGCGACGGCCTGATCCGCTTCTACGACAACAGCGGCAGCGGCAGCATGGCCGGCGCGACGCTGAGCCTGGACTTCGCCGGCCTGGGCGCCGCGATCAGCGGCATCACACTCAGCGAGAGCAGCCAGCTCAGCAGCGGCACCGTCACCGCGACGCTGTTGGGGCTCAGCAGCGTCAGCATCAGCTTCGGCGACCTGGGCTTCACGCACGACGCCTACCCCACTTTCGAGCTGCAGCTGAGTCTGGCCCCGGTGCCGGAGCCGGCCAGCATCGCGCTGCTGGCGACCGGTCTGGCCGGCCTGGTCGGGCTGGCCGCACTGCGTCGCCGTCAGGGAGGCCAGGCATGAGCAAGAAGCACTTTCTCGCCCTGCTGCCGCTGCTATCCCTGTTCTCGGTGCTGCAGGCCGGCGCGGTTGACATGGCCCAGCAGGCCGCGCCCGCGGACGGCTGGGGCGCCGGCACCGTGGGCGGCGCGGCCGCAACACCCGAGCGCATCTACACGGTCAGCAGCCGCGCCGAGCTGCTGGCCGCGCTGGCCAATGGCGGCAATCTGGCCAAGATCATCAAGGTGGCCGGCACCATAGACATGAGCGAGGGCCGGCCCTTCACCAGCGCTGCGGATCAGAAGGCCCGCGCCCGCATCAAGCTGCCCAGCCACACCACCCTGGTCGGCGAGGGGCCGGGGGCCGGCTTTGTCAACGGCCATATCGACATCAGCGGCGTCAGCCAGGTGATCGTGCGCAATCTGCACATCGTCGCGCCCTGCGATGTGGCGCCCGTCTGGGATCCGAGCGACGGCGCCCTGGGCAACTGGAACTCGGCCTATGACGCAATCGCGATCACAACGGCCACCCAGGTCTGGATCGACCACAACACCATCACCGACGCACCGCTGACCGACGACCAGCTGCCCATAGAAAACGGCAAGCTCAGGCAATGCCATGACGGCGCGATCGACATCACCAAGGGCGCCGACCTGGTCACGCTGTCCTACAACCTCGTCAGCCAGCATGACAAGACCATGCTGATCGGCGGCTCCGACAGCCAGACCAGCGATGCCGGCAAGCTGCGCGTGACGATCGCCAACAATGTGTTCAGCGGCGTCAGCCAGCGCGTGCCGCGCGTGCGCTTCGGCCAGGTCCATCTGTTCAACAACGTCTTCACCGGCAGCAAGAGCGCCAGCCCCTACGCCCACAGCTACAGCGTCGGCATCGGCAAGGCCGCGCAAGTCCTGTCGCACAGCAATGTCTTCGTGATCGAAGGCGCGGCCGGCTGCGACGCGCTGGTCAGCCATCCCAGCGCCGACCGCAGCGGCGGCTTCAAGGACAGCGGCTCCACGCTCAACAACGCGGCGCTGGGCGCCTGCAGCGTGGCCAGCGCGCCGGTCGCCTGGGCGCCGCCCTACGCCTACAAGCCCCGGCCCGCGGTCCTCGCCAAGGCCAATGCGCTGGCCCAGGCCGGCGCCGGCAAGCTGACGACCCAGATCAGCGGCTCTGGCAATGTCGACGATGTGGCCGGCACCCAGGTCCCGGCAGCCCAGGAGACCGGCGTGCCCACCGACACCCGGCTCGCGCTGGCCTTCGATGCGCCGCCGCTGATCGGCAGCAGCGGCCTGATCCAGATCCGCCGCGCCAGCGACGATGCGCTGGTCGACAGCCTGGACCTCTCCACCGCCCCCTCGGCCGGCGACACCCAGACCCTGCTGGCGCGGACCAATCTGGAGATCGATGCGCTGGGCCTGGGCGCGATGCCCGAGAACCCGGCGCTGGCCCGCTGGGTCTGGTACCGGCCGCTCAGCGTGCAGGGCAGCAAGGCCCTGGTCAAGCTGCGCAGCGGCAAGCTGGACTTCAGCACCGCCTACTACGTGACCATGGACGCCGCCGTGCTGAGCGGCACGATCAAGGGCACGCCCTTTGCCGGCATCGCCAAGGCCGATGGCTGGCGCTTCACGACCCGCGCCGCGCCGAGCAGCTACACCCAGGTCCGCGTCGACGACGGCGGCAGCGCGGCCGACTTCCGCACGCTGCAGGGCGCGCTGAACTGGGTCATGAAGCATTGCGCCACCGGCAGCCCGGCCGACTACGGCTGCAACACCGTGGCCACGCCCAAGACCATAGAGATCGCCAACGGCCACTATCCTGAATTGGCCGTGCTGCGGCGTGTCCACAACCTGAGCCTGGTCGGCGAGAGCCGCGAAGGCGTGGTGGTCGGCGAGGCCAATTTCGAGTCGCTCAACGCCGGCAGCGGCGCCAGCACTGCGACACCCGGCACGGCGCTGTCCAGCTCGGGCCGCACGGCAGGCCACCGCGTGCTGGGCGGCGGACGCTCGGTGCTGCTGGTCGAGAGCGCTGACCTGCTGAGCCTCATCAACTTCACGCTGAAGAACCCGCACGAGCGCAACACGCTCTACGACAACCAGGCCGAGGCCCTGTACTTCAACACCAGCACGACGGCCGCTGCCGGCCGCCTGGTCGCCAAGCAGATGAACTTCATCAGCCAGCAGGACACCTTGCAGCTCAAGGGCTACAACTGGATCTACCAGTCCCTGGTCGAGGGCAATGTGGACTTCATCTGGGGCGGCGCGATGGCCAGCCTGTTCGAGGACAGCGAGATCCGCTCGGTGGCCGACCCCGCCAGCAACTCGCCCGGCTACATCCTGCAGGCCCGCGCCACCGCCGGAGACAAGGGCTTTGTGTTCCTGAACAGCCGCCTCACCGCCGGCCCCGGCGTCACACAAGCCTATCTGGCCCGCAGCGGCGGCACCGCGTCAAGCGCCTATGTCGACAACATCGCCTTCGTCAACAGCCGCATCGGCGCCCACATCCTGCCGATCGGCTGGTGTGTCGGCAGCGGCAGCAGCAAGACCGGCCAGGGCACGGGCGGCTGCGGCAGCAACCCGCCCCCCTGGGCCGGCAGCAGCGATGGCGGCGCGAGCGACACGGCGGGCTGGCGCGAGATCGGCAGCCTGGACCTGGACGGCGCGCCGCTGGACCTGAGCGCCAGGCTGGGCAGCGCGACCGTCAAGCTCGGCGGCGTCGACAAACCGGTGCTGCTGGCCAAACAGCTGGGTAGCGATGCCGGCCTGAGCAGCCGCGCCGAGATCTTCCACAACTCGACCATCGCGACGGGCGCGCCGGGGGGGTGGGCGCCGCTGCCCTGAGGGCTCACTGGGGGCCCAGCGCCTGCCGGATCTGCCGCTCGATCTCCTCGTAGTCGCCCTCGCCGACATGCTGGAACACGAGCCGGCCCTGGCGGTCGATCAGGAACAGCGAGGGCCAGTACCGCACGCCCCAGGCGCTCCAGGTCTTCCAGCCATTGTCCTGGGCCACCGGATAAGGCAGGCGGTGACGCTTGATCGCGGCCTGCAGATGAACGCTGTCGCGCTCGAAGCCGAACTCGGGCGTGTGCACTCCCACCACCACCAGGCCCTGGTCCGCATGGCGCTCGCTCCAGCGCCGCAGATGCGGCAGCGTGTTGATGCAGTTGACGCAGTCAAAGGTCCAGAAGTCGACCAGCACGACCCGGCCGCGCAGTTGCTCCATCGTCAGCGGCGCGCTGTTGAACCACCGCGTGATGCCGGCGAACTCGGGCGCGCTGCGGGTGGCGGCCGGAGTCGCCGGCTCGGCCTGGGCCGCCGGCATGCCGCGCGACAGCCAGGCGACGAGCTGGGTATCGACTTGGGCGTAGATGGCCAGCGCGGTGGCCATCACCAGCAGACCGAAGCCCTGGCGCACCCGCCCCATATGGCGGGCCAGCCCGCGCACATGGCGGGTCACAGCCTGGCCGCCGTAGGCGATCGCCAGCATCGGCAGGCCGGCACCGACCGCATAGGCCAGCAGCAGGCCGAAGGCCTTCAGCGCGTCCTGCTCGCCGGCCACCAGGGCCAGCAGCGAGGCCAGCACCGGGCCGGCGCAGGGCGTCCACAGCAGGCCCAGGCTCAGGCCCAGCAGCAGGGCGCCGGCCGGGCCGGCCCCGGCCCGCTCGCCCAGGCGCTGGCCCAGCGCGGCCAGGCCGCCCAGATGGCCGAACCCTGCCATCGCCCGCTCCAGCAGCGCCGGCCAGGCCAGCAGCAGACCGAACATCAGCAGCACCGCGATGCTGGCGTTGCGCAGCAGATCCGGCGACAGCCCGAGGGCCCGGGTCGAGGCGCCGAACAGCAGGGCCGCGCCGGCAAAGGACAGCACAAAGCCAAGCACGATCAGCAGCGGTCGAGCGCGCGAAGCCGTGCCGCCCAGGCTGGCACCCAGCAGCAGCGGCAGCATGGGCAGGATGCAGGGGCTGGTGACGGTGGCGATCCCGGCGCCAAAGCTCAGCAGGATTTGCAGCATCTGAGCCCCCGCTTACTGGGCCGCGGCGACCGGCGCCACGCGGGTCCAGACCAGGGTCTTGCCGAACAGCGGCAGGCCCACATAGGGGCGCAGGATCAACTCGCCGGCGGCGTTGTCGGCCGTGCTGACCCGCAGCGTGCAGTCATAGCTCTTGCCGTTCTCGCGGTTGTAGAGCCGGCCCCGCCAGGCGCTGACCGGCTGGCCGGCCTCGGCCGCCACCGGCTGGAAATCGCTGAGCAGCTGCATGCCCATCGCCGGCCGGGGGTCGGTCGGCTTCATCTCGGCCTGCCCGTCGCCGCTCATCGAACGGTTGCCCAGCACCCGGCTGACGCTGCCGCACAGCGCCGCACCGCAGGGCGCGATCTCGACCTCCAGATTGCCGTTGGCCGTCAGCCAGCGGCCGCGCGGATCCCCCGGCTGGGCCTGCGCCGGGGCCAGCAGGCCGGCCATCAGCAGCAGGGCCGGGCCGCTGCTCAGATTCAGTTGTCGCATCGGGTGCTCCCTTCGGTGGTGAGGCCCTAATTGCAGCGCGGCAGGCCGCCGGCCCTGTGTCCGGGGCCCGGGCTTTTTGTCGCGGCGCGTGTCGGCGAGCGCGGCAGACAAGTTGGGATACAAACAGACCCCGGCCCGCGGATCGCGGGCGCTAAGGTAGGGAGCCATGCAAGCCCCGGATCACATCCTCATCGTCGACGACGACCCCGAGATACGCAGCCTGCTGGGCGAGTACCTGCGCCGCCAGGGCCTGCGCGTCAGCGCCGCCGCCGACGCGCGCCAGCTGCGCGCGGTGCTGGCGCAGGGGCCGGTCGACCTGATCGTGCTGGACCTGATGCTGCCCGGCGAGGACGGTCTGTCGCTGTGCCGCGATCTGCGCGCCCGCGATGTCGAGCCGGTGCCGGTGCTGATGCTGACCGCGCGCAGTGACGAGAGCGACCGCATCCTGGGCCTGGAGATGGGCGCCGACGACTATCTGACCAAGCCCTTCGCCGCCCGCGAGCTGCTGGCCCGCATCCGTGCCATCCTGCGGCGCGCCCGCATGCTGCCGCTCAATCTGCGCGTGCAGGAGGCGGCCGATGGCCTGGCCTTCGGCGATTGGCGGCTCGACACCCGGGCCCGCCATCTGCTCGATGCCCAGGGCACGATGGTGGCGCTGACCGGCGCCGAGTACCGGCTGCTGCGCGTGCTTCTGGCCCATCCGCAGCAGGTGCTGTCGCGCGACCAGCTGCTGAGCCTGACGCAGAACCGCGAGGCCGAGGCCTTCGACCGCTCGATCGATCTGCTGATCAGCCGGCTGCGCCAGCGCCTGCGCGACGAGGTGCGCGAGCCGCGCTATATCAAGACCGTGCGCAACGAGGGCTATGTGCTGTCGGCCGAGGTGCGGCCCATCGGGCTGGCGCGATGAGGCGGCTGGGGCGCTGGCTGGCACGGCGGGCCTGGCCCGCGTCGCTGGTCGGCCGGGTCGCGGCCATCCTCTTCCTGGCCCTGCTGCTGGCCCACAGCCTGACCCTGGTCTGGCTGCTGGGCGGGCGTGCCGAGCTGGGTCGGCGCCTGATGCTGGACTATCTGGGGCCGGACGTGGCGGCCGCCGTCGCGACGCTGGAGCGGCTGCCGGCCGCCGAGCGCCCCGCCTGGCTGGCCCGCATCGCGCGGCCCAACTACCGCTTTCACCTGGCAGCGCCGCCCGCCGGCGCCGAGCCC
>NZ_JAQOWX010000097.1:0-20712 GCF_028462495.1 Paucibacter sp. XJ19-41 | reverse complement strand
CGCACGCCATGAGCGCCCGGCCGCCGGCCGCGCACCGGCCGCAGCGCCCAGCGGCGGCAATGCGATGGCCGCGGCCTTTGCCAAGCTGCAGACCAAGCGCTGACCGACACTCTGGAGTCCTTCTTGAACCGACACGCCGCCGCCACTGTTGTCGCCTGTGCCCTGAGTGCCCTGCCATCCGTGTGGGCGCAGGACCTGCCCGCAGGACCGCCCGAGCCGACGGTGCCGCCCGGCAATCGGCTGGACCGAGTCGAGATCCAGTCGCGTCCGCAAAGCGATACTGATCTGCGCCGCCGCTCTCCGGTGGCCAAGCAGATCTACGGCCGCGAGGAGATCGACAAGTACGGCGACCAGAACGTGGCCGATGTGCTCAAGCGCCTGCCCGGCGTCAATATGCAGGACGGCGCGCCGCGCATGCGCGGCCTGGGCGCCGGCTACACGCTGATACTGATCAACGGCGATCCGGCCCCGCCGGGTTTTGCGCTGGACCAGCTGAACCCGGCCCAGGTCGAGCGCATCGAGGTGACCACGGGCCCCAGCGCCGACCAGAGCGCCCAGGCGGTGGCCGGCGCGATCAACATCATCCTGAAAGAGGCCCCGCGCGTCTCGCAGCGCGATTTGCGCCTGGCCCTGGGCTATAGCGTGCAGCGCCCGGTGCCCTCGGCCACCTTCACCTTCGGCGAGCGCATCGGTCCGGTGTCGCTGGCCGTGCCGGTCTCGGCGTTTGAGTGGCGCGGCCGCAATGAGTTCGTCATCGAGCGCTTTGCGCCCGGCACTGACAAGGACCGTTCGCCCTCGCGCGCCATCCAGCGCCAGCAGCAGGCCTTCTGGGGCCATGGCTTCAACACCTCGCCGCGTTTGACCTGGAAGCTCAGCGACGAGCAGACCCTGAGCCTGCAGGGCTTCGCGCAGCGCGGCTACTGGAACAACCGCAATCGCTTCGATGACCAGATCCTGCTGGGCGAGCCCAGCCTGGACGACGACAGCCATAACACCGGCACCTGGCAGGTGCTGCGTGGCAATGCGAACTGGGTGAACCGCTTTGCCGACTCGCAGCGCATTGAGCTCAAGGCGGGGGTGCAGGACGCGCAGAACCGCTTCACCAATCGCAGCTTCCGCAATGACGCGATCTGGCGCTTCTCGGAAGGGGAGAACCATGATCGCAGCTTCACGCAATCCGGCAAGTACGCCCGGCTGCTGGGCGAGGAACACAGCCTGACGGTGGGCTGGGATCTGGAGTGGCGCAAGCGCGATGAGGAGCGCAGCGTTACCGAGAATGGCAAGCCGCAGCTGGCCGGGATCGAGGGGCTGCCCTTCACGGCCCGCATTGAGCGTCAGGCCTTTTTCGTGCAGGACGAGTGGGAACTGTCGCCGCAATGGTCCACCTATCTGGGCCTGCGCACCGAGCGCATCGCCACCGTGAGTCGCGGCAGCGAGGTGGTCTCGCGCAACACCAGCCGCGTGACGACGCCGCTATGGCATCTCAACTACAAGCTCGACCCCAAGGGCCGCGACCTGATACGCGCCAGCCTGACGCGCAGCTACAAGGCGCCGGATCTGAATGCGCTGCTGGCGCGGCCGACCATCAATGGGCTGTTCCCGCTGCTGAATGCCGCCGGGCAGCCGCAGAGCAATGAGGAGCAGTATCCGGACCGCATCGGCAATCCCTTGCTCAAGCCCGAGCTGGCCACCGGCCTGGACCTGGCTTTCGAGAAGTATCTCGAAGGCGGTGGGCTGGTCAGCGTCGGTGTGTTCCATCGACGGGTCAACAACCTGATCCGGAACGTCTCGACTCTGGAAGATGTCAGCTGGTCCACGCTGCCGCGCTGGGTTTCGCGCCCGGTCAACTTCTCCAAGGCCAAGACCAGCGGCCTGGAGCTTGAACTGAAGGGCCGGGCCGGTGAACTGATGCCCGCGCTATTCGAGCCCAGGCTGGCGCTCAATCTGCGTGCGGCTTTGAGCTTCTACAAGTCCGATGTCGAGGCCGTCCAAGGACCGAACAACCGGCTGGACAGCCAACAGCCCTGGTCGGGCAACTTCGGTGTCGACTACCGGCTCAGCAGCCTGCCGCTGCTGACCGGCGTCAGCCTGGTCTACACGCCGGGCTATACGACGCAGCAAACAGTGTCGCAAAGCCTGGAGCAGTCGCGCACTCGCTCCCTGGATGTCTTCGCGCAATGGAGCTTCAGCCGCACGGCCTCGCTGCGCCTGTCGGCCAACAATCTCGCGCCCTTCGACACCCGCTCGACCACGACGCTGGCTGATACGGGCTACGGTAGCAGCACCGAGCGCAGCACCCGGACCTGGTTCGGCGCGGCGCTGGAGCTCAAGCTCTAAGTAGGACAGGTGCGATGCAGGCGCTGCAGATCTACGCCGGCTCGCGCGCCCGCCAGCGCCTGCGCGAACGGGGTCTGCGGCCCGGCGATGTGCAGGTGATCCCGGCCGCCGCCGGCGGTCCCAAGGGCCTGATCCTCGGGCCGCTGGACCAGTACATCTTCGGCCCCTGGTTGGGCCAGAGTGCTCAACCGGTGCATCTGCTGGGCGCCTCGATCGGCGCCTGGCGCATGGCCACAGCCTGCCTCGGTGAGCCGCAGACCGAGTTTGAGCGTCTGACCGAAGCCTATGTGCAGCAGCGCTATGACAGCCTGCCGGGCCAACGACCGAGTGCCGCCAGCGTCAGCCGCGGTTTTGCCGCGACGCTCAAGGACTGCTTTGGCGGACGCGAGGGCCAGGTCTTGAGTCATCGGCGCTACCGCCTGCATGTCTTCACCTCGCGCGGCCGCCATATCCTGGGCCGCGAGGGCCGGCTGCGCACGCCGCTGGGTTATGTCGGCGCTTTTGCAGCGAACTTGCTGGCGCGCCGCGCGATGGGCGGCTGGCTGGACCGGGTGGTGTTCTCCGACCCGCGTGCGCCACTGCCGATGCCGCTGCATGACTTCCGCAGCCATCAGGCGGCGCTCGGCGAGCGCAATCTGCTGCAGGCCATCCTCGCCAGCTGCTCGATCCCGTTCTGGCTGCAGGCGGTGCAGGACATCCCCGGTGGGCCGCCCGGCGCGTACTGGGATGGCGGCATTACCGACTACCACCTGCATCTGAACTACGCGGCCATGGTTGGCGATGGCTTGGTGCTGTATCCGCACTTCCAGCGTCAGGTGGTACCGGGCTGGCTGGACAAGGGACTCAAGCGCCGCCATGGTGCCAGCGCCTTTCTCGACAATGTCGTGCTGCTGGCCCCGAACCCGACCTGGGTGGCCGGCCTGCCGCGCGCCAAGCTGCCGGACCGCGATGACTTCAAGCACTACGGCGACGATGTGGCCGGCCGCGCCAAGGTGTGGCGGCAAGCCGTGGCCGAGAGCCAGCGTCTGCGCGACGAATTTGCCGCAGCATGTTCACAGCCCGAGATCCTGGCGCTGCCGCTTTGATTACAATCGGTAATCCTCAGACAACAAGGGCGAGAAAGGCATCATGGTTATGACACCGCGAACTACGACCACCTCTCAAGGTAAATAGTCGGCCGCGGCTCGTCACGTCTTTCCATCTCTCCCTCAAAAGCGCGGCAGCAGGCCGCGCTTTTTTGTTTTTGCATTCGGAGTATTCCAATGATCTCGATCCAACTTCCCGACGGCTCCAAGCGTGAGTTCCCGCAGGCCGTCACCGTCTTTGATGTGGCGGCCTCGATCGGCGCCGGTCTGGCCAAGGCGGCGCTGGCCGGCAAGGTGGACGGCAAGGTGGTCGACACCAGCTTCCTGATCGAAGCCGATGCCCAGTTGGCCATCATCACCGACAAGGATGCCGACGGCCTGGAGGTGATTCGCCACTCGACCGCCCACCTGCTGGCCTATGCGGTCAAGGAGCTGTTCCCCGAGGCCCAGGTCACGATAGGCCCGGTGATCGAGAATGGTTTCTTCTACGACTTCTCCTACAAGCGCCCGTTCACGCCCGAGGATCTGGTCGCCATCGAGGCCAAGATGAGCGAGCTGGCCAAGAAGGACGAGAAGGTCCAGCGCCGCGTGCTGCCGCGTGACGAGGCCGTGGCCTACTTCAAGGGCATCGGCGAGGACTACAAGGCCGAGATCATCTCCAGCATCCCGGCCGGCGAAGACGTGTCCTTGTACCGCGAAGGCGCGTTCGAGGATCTGTGCCGCGGCCCTCATGTGCCGTCGACCGGCAAGCTCAAGCACTTCAAGCTGATGAAGGTGGCCGGCGCCTACTGGCGCGGCGATCATCGCAACGAGATGCTGCAGCGCATCTACGGCACGGCCTGGGCCAGCAAGGATGATCTGCAGAAGTACCTGCTGATGCTGGAGGAGGCCGAGAAGCGCGACCACCGCAAGCTGGGTCGTGAGCTGGATTTGTTTCATATCGACGAGCATTCGCCGGGCACTGTGTTCTGGCATCCGAAGGGCTGGACGGTGTGGCAGGGCGTCGAGCAATACATGCGTGCCGTCTACCGCGACAACGGTTACCACGAGGTGAAGGGCCCGCAAATCCTCGATAAGCACTTGTGGGAGCAGACCGGACACTGGGACAAGTACCGGGACAATATGTTCACGACCGAGTCGGAGAAGCGCGACTACGCGCTCAAGCCGATGAACTGTCCCGGCCACATCCTGATCTTCAAGCACGGCATCAAGAGCTACCGCGACCTGCCGCTGCGCTTCGGCGAGTTCGGCCAGTGCCATCGCAACGAACCCACCGGCGGCCTGCACGGCATCATGCGTGTGCGTGCCTTCACGCAGGATGACGGGCATGTGTTCTGCACCGAGGAGCAGATTCTTGAGGAGTGCGCTGCCTTCACGGCATTGCTGCAGAAGGTCTACAAGGACTTCGGCTTCACCGACATCATCTACAAGGTCGCGACGCGCCCAGAGGCGCGCATCGGCACCGATGAGGCCTGGGACAAGGCGGAGTTCGCGTTGATGGAGAGTCTGCGTCGTTCCAACTGCGAGTTTGAGGTGGCGGTGGGCGAGGGCGCCTTCTATGGTCCGAAGATTGAGTACACATTGAAGGACGCGCTCGGTCGTCACTGGCAATGCGGCACGATCCAGGTTGACCCGAACATGCCAGAGCGTCTTGGGGCCGAGTACGTGGATGAGCAGGGTGAGCGCAAGACGCCCATTATGCTGCACCGGGCCATCGTCGGCAGCCTGGAGCGCTTCATTGGCATCCTGATCGAGCAGCATGCCGGCGCCTTGCCGGCCTGGCTGGCGCCGGAGCAGGTGGTGGTGGCCAATATCACCGATGCGCAGGCCGATTACGTCGCCGAAATCGTGAAATCACTGCAAAAACAAGGAGTTAGGGTCAAGGCCGATTTGCGGAACGAGAAAATCACGTATAAAATCCGCGAGCATTCTTTGCAGAAGGTTCCGTTCATCCTCGTCGTTGGCGACAAGGAAAAGGCAAATGGAGCCGTTGCGGTGCGCGCCCGTGGCAACCAAGACCTGGGTGTGATGCCCCTGGAGAGCTTCCTGGAGAAGCTCTCGGGTGATATCACGCAGAAGGTCTAGCTCTGGGCGCGCTTTTGCTTGTGTTTGGGTCTCTATGCCTTGGAGGCCTGTTGAAAGGTATGCACCATCGCTACTTTTGCTGATCGTCGTGCGATTCCCGAGCGTAAGCATCGGCTGAACCGTGAAATCCTGGCTCCCGAAGTCCGCCTGAACGGCCCCGAGAACGAGCCCCTGGGTATCGTGAGCATCATGGAAGCCCTGCGCATGGCGGGCGAGCTGGATGTGGATCTGGTCGAAATCTCCGCGACGGCGACACCTCCGGTGTGCCGCCTGATGGACTACGGCAAGTTCAAGTACATCGAGCAGAAGCGGGCGGCCGAGGCGAAGTCCAAGCAAAAGGTCATCGAGATCAAGGAAGTCAAGTTCCGCCCGGGTACGGACGAAGGCGACTACCAGATCAAGATGCGCAATCTGCGTCGCTTCATCGCCGAAGACGGTGACAAAGGCAAGGTGACCCTGCGCTACCGTGGTCGCGAGATCACGCACCAGGACATCGGCATGCGGCTGCTGGAGCGTATTCGCGACGAGCTGTCGGATGTGGCCGTGGTGGAGAACATGCCCAAGCTGGAAGGCCGGCAGATGATCATGGTGCTTGCACCGAAAAAGCGCTAAAGCGCTTTGCAGTTTCAGCCCGCCGATCTGGTCGTCGGCGGGCTTATTAGTCTCCCGAGGCTGAACAAGTGCAGCGAGGAATCGCTGACGCCCCTGGGACATCTTAAAAGGAGCAATAACATGCCCAAAATGAAGACCAAGAGCAGCGCGAAAAAGCGTTTTCGCGTTCGTCCGGGTGGCACCGTCAAGCGCGGTCAAGCGTTCAAGCGCCACATCCTGACCAAGAAGACCACGAAGAACAAGCGCCACCTGCGTGGCACGACGACCGTGCACGAAACCAACATGGGTCACATCGCTCAGATGCTGCCCTTTGCTGGCCTGTAATTCCACCATTTAACTAAAGGAGATTTAATATGCCTCGCGTTAAACGTGGTGTTACCGCTCGTGCCCGTCACAAGAAGGTCCTGGCTCTGGCCAAGGGCTTCCGTGGTCGCCGTAAGAATGTCTTCCGCATCGCCAAACAGGCGGTGATGAAGGCAGGTCAGTACGCCTACCGTGACCGTCGCGCCAAGAAGCGTGTGTTCCGTGCGCTGTGGATTGCTCGTATCAACGCAGCAAGCCGTGGCCTGGGTCTGACCTACAGCAAGTTCGTGGCCGGCCTGAAGAAGGCCCAGATCGACATCGACCGCAAGGTTCTGGCCGACCTGGCCGTGAACGATCCGGCCGGTTTCGCTTCGATCTTCGCCAAGGTGAAGGCCGCTCTCGCTTAATTGCCAGGGCCGCAGCAATGCGGCCGTGGTGGCCCTGGCGCAAGCCGGGGCGCGACCTTTAGGGGCCGACACCCAGGTGTTCGGCCCTTTTTCATTTCTGATACGAACTCGCCCCGCGATGAACGATCTCGATCAACTGCTACAGAGCGCGCAGGCAGACTTTGCCGCCGCAGCCACGCCCGCCGACTTGGAAAACGCCAAGGCCCGATTTCTGGGCAAGTCCGGTCGCGTGACCGAGCTGATGAAGGGCCTGGCCGCACTGACCATCGACGAGAAGAAGACCCGCGGGGCCGAGATCAACGTCCTCAAGGTTGGTATCGAAGCCGCGCTGAGCGAGCGTCGCCAGGCCCTGGCTGATGCCGAGCTCGAGATCCAGCTGAAGGCCGAGGCTCTGGATGTCAGCCTGCCCGGCCGCCAGCGCGGCACCGGCGGCCTGCATCCGATCACGCGGGCGATGGAGCGGATCGAGGCGATCTTCGGATCGATGGGGTTCGACGTGGCCGATGGCCCCGAGATCGAGAACGACTGGTTCAACTTCACCGCGCTGAACACGCCGGCTGATCACCCGGCCCGCTCGATGCATGACACCTTCTACGTCGAAGGGGGTCATGTCTTGCGCACCCACACCAGCCCGATGCAGATCCGCTATGCGGTCCAGCATGTCAAGCGCCACCAAGCCTTGATAGCTGCGGGTCAGCCGATGCCGGAGATCCGCGTGATCGCGCCGGGCCGCACCTACCGCGTCGACAGCGATGCGACCCATTCGCCAATGTTCCACCAGGTCGAGGGCCTGTGGGTTGGCGAGAACATCTCGTTCAAGGATCTGAAGTCGGTCTATGTGAACTTTCTGCAGCAGTTCTTCGAGACGACGGACATGCAGATCCGTTTCCGCCCCAGCTACTTCCCTTTCACCGAGCCCAGCGCCGAGATCGACATGATGTTCGGCACCGGTCCGCTGAAGGGCCGCTGGCTGGAGGTGTCGGGCTCCGGCCAGGTGCATCCGCAGGTCATTCGCAATATGGGCCTGGACCCGGAGCGCTATATCGGCTTTGCCTTTGGCTCTGGCATCGACCGCCTGGCGATGCTGCGCTATGGCGTCAACGATCTGCGCCTGTTCTTTGATGGCGATCTGCGTTTCTTGTCGCAGTTCAAGTAAGCAGCCACCCGCCATCCAAGACGAGATCAAACATCATGCAATTCCCTGAATCCTGGCTGCGGTCATTCTGCAACCCCGCGCTGAACACCCAAGAACTTGCCGAGCTGCTGACGATGAGCGGCCTCGAGGTCGAAGAGCTGCGCCCGGTGGCGCCGCCTTTTCACGGCATCGTTGTTGCCGAGATCCTGACTGCCGAGCAGCACCCGAATGCTGACAAGCTGCGCGTCTGTACGGTCAATGCCGGCGGTCCGGAGCCGCTGCAGATCGTCTGCGGCGCGCCGAATGCGCGGGCCGGCATCAAGGTGCCGCTGGCCATGGTCGGCGCCGAGCTGCCCCCGGGCGAAGATGGCAAGCCCTTCGGCATCAAGGTTGGCAAGCTGCGCGGCGTCGAGAGCTTCGGCATGCTGTGCTCGGCTCGCGAACTCAAGCTCAGCGAGGACCATGGCGGCCTGCTGGAGCTGGCCTCCGATGCGCCCATCGGCCAGAACATCCGTGAGCATCTGAAGCTCGACGACACGCTGTTCACCCTGAAGCTGACGCCGAATCTGGCCCACGCGCTGAGCGTCTACGGCATCGCCCGCGAAGTCTCGGCACTGACCGGCGCGCCGCTGCAGGCGCCGGCGTTCACGCCCGCCGAGGTCAAGCACCAGGACAAGCTGCCGGTGCGCATCGAGGCTTCCGATCTGTGCGGGCGTTTCTCGGGTCGCATCGTGCGTGGCGTCAATACCCAGGCGCAAACGCCCGCATGGCTGGTGGACCGCCTGGCCCGTTGCGGCCAGCGCTCGGTCTCGCCGCTGGTCGATATCTCGAACTATGTGATGTTCGAGCTGGGTCGCCCCAGCCATATCTTCGACCTCGACAAGATCGATGGCGAACTGGTCGTGCGCTGGGGGCGCCAGGGTGAACAGCTCAAGCTGTTGAACGGCAACACCATCGAAGTCGACGAGAGCGTCGGCGTGATCGCCGACAACAAGGCGGTCGAATCGCTGGCCGGCATCATGGGCGGTGACCACACGGCGGTCTCCGATGACACGAAGAACGTCTATGTCGAAGCCGCCTTCTGGTGGCCCAAGGCGGTGATGGGCCGGTCGCGTCGCTACAACTTCTCGACCGATGCCGGCCACCGCTTCGAGCGTGGCGTGGATCCGGCGCAGACCGTCGAGCACATCGAGCGCATCACCCAGCTGNTCGACCGATGCCGGCCACCGCTTCGAGCGTGGCGTGGATCCGGCGCAGACCGTCGAGCACATCGAGCGCATCACCCAGCTGATCCTCGAGGTCTGCGGTGGTGAGGCCGCGGTGATGGACGACCAGATCACGGCGCTGCCTGAACGCAAGCCGGTGACACTGCGGGTGGCGCGCGCCGCCAAGGTGATCGGCATGCCGCTCATGCAGGCGCAATGCGCCGGCGTGTTCAAGCGCCTGGGCCTCGAGTTCGCAGAGGGCGAAGGCACGCTGACCGTGACGCCGCCCAGCTTCCGCTTCGACATCCAGATCGAGGAAGACCTGATCGAGGAAGTGATACGCGTGCTGGGCTATCCGAATCTGCCCGACACGCCGCCGCTGGCGCCGGTGGTGGGCAAGGTGGCCTCGGAATCGCGCCGGGCCGTTCATGCGCTGCGCCACGCCCTGGCCGGCCGTGACTACTACGAGACCATCAATTTCAGCTTCGTCGAGGCGCGCTGGGAGAAGGAGCTGGCCGGCAATGACAGCCCGATCCAGCTGCTGAACCCGATCGCCGCACCGCTGGCCGTGATGCGCTCCAGCCTGATCGGCAGCCTGATCAATGCGCTGCGCTACAACCTGAGCCGCAAGGCGCCGCGGGTGCGCCTGTTCGAGATCGGGCGGGTATTCCTGCGCGACGCCACCGTCGTGGAGAGCGACACGACGATCACCGGTGTTCGCCAACCGATGCGGGTGGCAGGTCTTGCCTTCGGCCCGGCCGATCAGCCGCAATGGAGTCAGCGCGACCGGGGCATCGATTTCTTCGATGTGAAGGGGGATCTGGAGGCCTTGTTCGCGCCCCGCCAGCTGCGCTTTGTCGCGGCTGAGCATCCCGCGCTGCACCCGGGCCGCAGCGCCCGTGTCGAGCTGGATGGCGAGGACATCGGCGTGATCGGTGAGTTGCATCCGAAATGGCGCCAGGGCTATGAGCTGCCCAGCGCGCCCATCGTGTTCGAGCTGGCGCTGGACGCCGTGCTGGCGCGCCGCCTGCCACAAGGCCAGGGCGTGCCGCGTCAACAGTCGGTGCAGCGCGATATCGCGGTCGTGGTCGGCGAGAGCGTCACGCATGAAGCCCTGATGACGACGATTGCCGGTGCCCATGACGGATTGATACGCTCGGCGCGGCTGTTCGACGTCTTCAAGCCGACCCAGGCCGGCGGTGATCTTAAGGAGGGTGAGCGCAGCATGGCCGTCCGTCTGGAGTTGCTGGACGACGAGGCCACCCTGACCGACGAGCGCATCGAGCAGGCGGTGGCCGCTGTGCTCGCGGCGCTGGCTCAGCATCTGGGCGCGCGTTTGCGCGGCTAAGCGAATAAAGGCGGGGAGGGTTTTGATGAGCGACGACGACAACAAGAACGAGAGCGGGCCGGCGCGCGTGCTGCTGCCCAGCCTGGAAACGCCGACCTTGACCAAGGCCGAGCTGGCCGAACTGCTGTTCGACAAGCTGGGCCTGAACAAGCGCGAGTCCAAGGACATGGTCGAGGCCTTCTTCGACATCATCCACGGTCAGCTGGTGCAGGGGCGGGACGTCAAGCTGTCGGGCTTCGGCAACTTCAATATCCGGCGCAAGGCCTCGCGCCCCGGGCGCAATCCGCGCACCGGCGAGGCGATCCCGATCAAGGCCCGCAATGTCGTCACCTTCCACGCCAGTCACAAACTCAAGGGACTGGTGCAAGGTGATACACCCAGCGAGGATGACTTCGAGTAGAGTCTGACCTCCCGACCTGAAGCCCTTGATTTGAATGGAAAAAGTGCTTCCTTCGATACCTGCCAAACGCTATTTCACCATCGGTGAGGTCAGCGATTTGTGTGGCGTGAAGCCCTATGTGCTGCGTTATTGGGAGCAGGAGTTCACGCAACTCAAGCCCATGAAGCGGCGTGGCAACCGCCGCTACTACCAGCACCATGAGGTGCTGCTGATTCGCCGCATCCGTGACTTGCTCTATGACCAGGGCTTCACGATCTCGGGTGCCCGCAACCAGCTTGCCGACGCGCCGGGTCTGCGCCTTGACGCGCTGCAGGCCTTCCGAGAGGAAGCCGCCGAGGCTGAGCGCCTGGAGGCCGATGAGCTCGACACGCTGCCGTCCTTCGAGGTGAGCGGCGACGAAAAGCTCTCGCTCGAACAGGTGCGTCAAGAATTGCTGTCGATTCGCGAGACATTGCTTGCGTTC
Organism: Paucibacter sp. XJ19-41; assembly: GCF_028462495.1. NCBI lineage: Bacteria > Pseudomonadati > Pseudomonadota > Betaproteobacteria > Burkholderiales > Sphaerotilaceae > Roseateles > Paucibacter sp. XJ19-41. The sequence continues at coordinate 9,332 of NZ_JAQOWX010000097.1, read as the reverse complement.
TAGCTTTAAATCCGCCTATAATCTGAGGCTCAGTCGGGGCGTAGCGCAGCCTGGTAGCGCACTTGCATGGGGTGCAAGGGGTCGTGAGTTCGAATCCCACCGTCCCGACCAACAAAAAGAAGAGATCGATGGACCGGATGTGAAAGCATCCGGTCCATTTTTCCTTGTGCCATCGCCTTCTTACTCCTAGACGGCAGTCCCGGCCAACTCGCGGGCTGCCGTCGGTTCGCATGCCCGCCCATGAATTGGCCTTATGAGTTGCAGATTGGTTGGCGCTACACCCGCGCCGGCCGCGGCGGGCGGCGCAACCGCTTCATCTCCTTCATCTCCGGCGTCTCGATGCTGGGCATCGCGCTGGGGGTGGCGGCGCTGATCATTGTCTTGTCGGTGATGAATGGCTTCCAGAAAGAGGTGCGCGACCGCATGCTGTCGGTGATCGCGCATGTGGAGCTGATGTCCTATTCCGGCGAGGCCCTGGCCGACTGGCAGGCCACCGCCGCGAAGGCGCGCGCGAACCCGGCCGTGGTCGGTGCCGCCCCCTTTGTCGCGGCCCAGGTGCTGATCGCGCGCGGCGAGGACATGCGCGGCGCCATCGTCCGCGGCATCGATCCCGAGCTGGAGGCGACGGTCACGCCGCTGGCGGCTCAGCTCAAGGACGGCCCGCTGTCGCGGCTGAAAGCCGGTGACTGGGGCATTGTGTTGGGAGGGGAGCTGGCGCGCTCGCTCGGTGTGCGCGAGGGCGACAAGATCACGCTGGTCGCGCCGAGCGGTCAGGTCACGCCGGCCGGCGTCGTGCCGCGGCTCAAGACCTTCACCCTGGTCGGCACCTTCAATGCCGGCCACTACGAGTACGACAGCGGCCTGGCCCTGATCCATGTGGACGATGCGGCCCGGCTGTTCCGCGTCGGCGGCCCCACCGGCGTGCAGCTGAAGCTGGCCGATGTGCATCAGGCCCGCCAGGTCGGCGACCAACTGGCGCAAAGCCTGGGTCCCGAACTGCGCGTGCGCGACTGGACCCGCGCCAATGCCAACTGGTTCGATGCGGTCCAGGTCGAGAAGCGCTTGATGAGCATCATCCTGACCCTGATCGTCGCGGTCGCGGCCTTCAATCTGGTCTCGACCCTGGTGATGACGGTGACCGACAAGCAGGCCGACATCGCGATCTTGCGCACCCTGGGTGCCAGCCCGCGCTCCATCATGGGCATCTTCATGGTGCAGGGCGCGGCCTCGGGTGTGATCGGCACGATCTCGGGCGTGGGCCTGGGTCTGCTGGTGGCCTTCAATATCGATGTGATCGTGCCGACCATCGAGCGACTGCTCAATGTCAGCTTCCTGCCCGGCAGCATTTACCTGATCAGCCGCATGCCCAGTGAGCCGCAGAGCGCCGACATCATCCCGATCGCGATCACCTCGCTGATCCTGGCCTTCCTGGCCACCCTCTATCCGAGCTGGCGCGCCAGCCGCGTGCAACCGGCCGAGGCGCTGCGCTATGAGTGATGTTGTTCTGCAAGGCCAGGGCCTGGAGCGGCGCTTCCGCGAGGGCGGGCTGGATGTGAAGGTGCTGTCCGGCGTGGACATCCTGGTCAAACGCGGCCAGACCCTGGCCGTTGTCGGCGCCTCGGGTTCGGGCAAATCGACGTTGTTGCACCTGCTGGGTGGGCTGGACAAGCCGAGCAGCGGCACGGTCACGCTGATGGGGCAAGACCTGGCACGACTGGGCGAACCTGCCAAGGGCCAGTGGCGCAACCAGCACCTGGGCTTTGTCTACCAGTTCCATCATCTGCTGCCCGAGTTCAGCGCGCTGGACAATGTGGCCATGCCGCTGCGGATACGGCGCATGCCGGTAGAGGCCGCGCGCGCCACAGCGGCTGAGATGCTGGCCAAGGTGGGGCTGGGCGCACGGGTCAAGCACCGGCCCGGCGAGCTCTCGGGCGGCGAGCGCCAGCGTGTCGCGATCGCCCGGGCGCTGGTGACCAAGCCGGCCTGCGTGCTGGCTGACGAGCCGACCGGCAACCTGGACCGCGGCACGGCCCAGGCGGTGTTCGAGCTGATGCTTCAGACGGCCCGCGAGCAGGGCACGGCCTTTGTGCTGGTGACCCATGACCAGGGCCTGGCCGCACAGTGCGAAGCGCGGCTGAGTCTGGTCGGCGGCGAGCTGCAGTAGGATCTCGGGCCCCGTAAAGACAGCCATATGACCACGACCTCGCGCTTCATCCTCAAACTCAGCTGCCCCGATCAGTCCGGCATCGTCCATGCCGTGACCGGCTATCTGCTGGAGCAGGGCGGCAATATCCTGACCTCGGCCCAGCATGGCGATGCCGATCACCGCCGCTTCTTCATGCGCATCGAGTTTGAAGCGCCCGGCGAGGTGGGGGCGATGCGCGCGGCTTTCGAGCCGCTGGCGCAGCGCCTGCAGATGGACTGGGAGCTGGTGGCACGCGCGACCAAGACCCGGGTGCTGCTGCTGGTCTCCAAGCTGGGCCATTGCCTGAACGACCTGCTGTTCCGCGTCCAGACGGGCCATCTGCCGATCGAGATCCCGGCCATCGTCTCGAACCATCGCGACTTCTACCAGTTGGCCGCCTCGCACAACATCCCCTTCCATCACTTTCCGCTGCTGAACGCCAGCGAGGAACAGAAGGCGGCCCAGGAGCGCAAGATCCGCGAGGTCGTCGAGGACAACCAGATCGATCTGGTGGTGCTGGCCCGCTATATGCAGATCCTCAGCCCCGAGTTGTGCCAGTACCTCAGCGGCCGGGCGATCAATATCCATCACAGCTTCCTGCCCAGCTTCAAGGGCGCCAAGCCCTATCACCAGGCCTATGAGCGCGGCGTCAAGCTGATCGGTGCCACCGCCCACTATGTGACCTCGGACCTGGACGAGGGCCCGATCATCGAGCAGGAGGTGGCCCGCATCGACCACAGCCTGCCGCCCGAGCAGCTGGTGGCGATGGGCCGCGATGTCGAGTGTGTGACCCTGGCGCGCGCGATCCAGTGGCATGCCGAACACCGGGTGCTGATGAACGGCAACCGGACCGTCGTCTTCCGCTAGCCGCCAATGTGGATCGACAGCCACTGCCACCTGGACGCGCCGGAGTTCGACGCGGACCGCGAGGCGGTGGTGGCACGGGCCCGGGCGGCCGGCGTCGATCAGATCGTGATCCCGGCGGTGGGGGCCTTCGATTTCGAGGCGGCGCGCGAACTGGCCCATGCGCATGGCTATGCCTATGCGCTGGGCATCCATCCGCTCTATGTGATGGGCGCCCAGGAGCAAGACCTGGCCCTGCTGGCCGCCTTGCTGGAGCAGCATCGCGATGATCCGCGTTTGGTGGCGATCGGCGAGATCGGGCTGGACTTCTTTGTCCCGGGTCTCGACGCGGCGCGGCAGGACTTCTTCTATACCGAGCAGCTGAAACTGGCCAGGCGCTTAGCGCTGCCGGTGATTCTGCATGTGCGCAAGAGCGCCGATCAGCTGCTGCGCGGCCTGCGCCGCATCGCGGTGCCTGGGGGCATCGCCCATGCGTTCAACGGCAGCGCGCAGCAGGCGCAGAGCTTTGTCGAGCTGGGCTTCAGGCTGGGTTTCGGCGGCACGCTGACGTTTGATCGCTCGCTGCAGATCCGTCGCCTGGCGGCGCAACTGCCCGAGTCGGCCTTGGTGCTTGAGACAGATGCGCCCGACATCCCGCCGCACTGGCTCTACAGGACGGCCGAGGAGCGTGCCACCGGGCTCGCCAGCGCGCGTAACGAGCCGGCCGAGCTGCCGCGTATTGCCGAGAGTCTCGCAGCGCTGCGCGGCTGGACGCTGGAGCAGACCGCCGCCATCACCAGCGCCAATGTGCGCGCGGCCCTGTCGCGGTTGCAGCGGCTGCCGTGAGCGAGCCGCCGCTGCAAGGCCTGGCACCGGTCTGGTCGCCGCAGGCCCGGCTGCTGCTGCTGGGCAGTTTCCCCGGTGTCGCCTCGCTGCAGGCCCAGCAGTACTACGGACATCCGCGCAACCACTTCTGGCCCATCCTGTCGGCGCTGTGGGGGCTGGATCTGCACGCCCTCGCTTACGACAAGCGCCTGGAGGCAGCGACGGCGCGCGGACTGGCGATCTGGGATGTCTATGCGACCTGCGAGCGCGAGGGCAGCCTGGACAGCGCGATCCGCGCCGCGCAACCCAATGATCTGGCGGGCCTGGTGGCGCGCATGCCGGCCTTGCAGGCGGTGGCGCACAACGGCGGCGAGTCGGCGCGCAGCATCAAGATCACCGGCGCGCTGGGCCTGCCCGCCTACCGCCTGCCGTCGACCAGCCCGGCCAATGCCTCGTGGTCCTTCGAGCGCAAGCTGCTCGCCTGGCGGGAAGTGTTCGCGCGCCATGGTCTACTTGATGAATGAGCAAGAACAAGGCAAAGAAAACTGATTGGATCCCAGCCACGCTGAGCGAGTACGACGGCGTGCGCTTTCTGCACCTGGACTCGATCTGGGTGCAGGGGGCGATGCGCATTCGCAAGCCCCAGCAGCTGGAGCTGGAGTATGTGCAGCGCATGATGGCCTGGATGCTGTGGCGCGACAGCGAGACCTTGCGCGAGGGCAGGGCGGTGCAGCTGGGACTGGGGGCGGCCGCGATCACGCGCTTTTGCCACAAGGTCTTGCGCATGCCCCACACGACGGCGGTGGAGATCAATCCGACCGTGATCGCGGCTTGCCGCGCCTGGTTTCATCTGCCCGAGGACGAGGCCAGACTGACGGTGCTGAACCAGGACGCGGCGACCTGGGTCGCTGACGCCGCGCATTGGCAGACGGCGGCGGTGCTGAACGTCGATCTCTACGATCACGACGCGGCCTCGCCGGTGCTCGATGACGAGCTCTTTTATGCCAACTGCCGCCAGGTGCTGGCCGATGGCGGGTTGATGACGGTCAATCTGTTCGGCCGCGACGCCAGCTTTGCGCGCAGCGCCGCCCGCATCGCTAGCGTGTTCGGCAGCGACCAGGTCTGGAGCCTGGCGCCCACCAAGGAGGGCAATACCGTGGTGGTGGCGGCGCGCGGCGTGCAGGTGCCGGACCGCGAGGAACTGGAGCGCCGTGCGGCTAATATCGAGTCGCGGTATGAGCTGCCCGCGCGCAAATGGCTGCGCCTGGTGCGGCCGCTGCCGCTGTCCATCATCAACCAGCTGCGTGCCGAGCCCCAGACATGAGCGTCAAGCCCAAGACTTCCGCGCCCAAGACCGAAGGTCGTCTCGAATGGCGCACCCTGCTGCGCTGGATGCTGGAGGATGAGCTGATCGACGCCGAGCAGGTGCAGCGCACCGAGGCGCGTTTCGCGGCCGGCGATAGCTCGCTGCACCCGCTGGTGCGTCTCGGCCATGCCGGCCTGACCCGCAGCGCCAATGGCAAGACGCTGGACCCGGAACAGCTGACCGAGTGGCTGGCCGCGCGGGTCAAACTGCCCTATCTGCGCATAGACCCGCTGAAGGTTGATGTGGGCCGGGTCTCTGACATCATGTCGGTGGGCTATGCCGAAGCCAAGCGCTGCCTGCCGGTGTCGGTCGGGCTGACCGAAGTCACCATCGCCACTTCGGAGCCCTTCGATACCGCCTGGATGGCGCAGATCGAATCGCACACCCGCAAGTCCATCAAGCTGGTGGTCGCCAACCCGCTGGAAATTGCGCGCTTCACGACCGAGTTCTTCACCCTGGCCCGCTCGGTGCGCAATGCGGCCAAGGCTGGCGAGGTGACCCAGATTGCCAGCTTCGAGCAGCTGGTGGAGCTGGGCAAGAACACCAAGCAGCTCGATGCCAATGACCAGGGTGTGGTCCAGGTGGTCGACTGGCTGTGGCAATACGCCTTTGACCAGCGCGCCAGCGATATCCATCTGGAGCCGCGCCGCGATATGGGCGTGATCCGTTTCCGCATCGACGGCGTGCTGCACACGGTCTATCAGCTGCCGCCCTCGGTGATGAGCGCGATGACCTCGCGCATCAAGCTGCTGGGGCGCATGGATGTGGTGGAGCGCCGCCGCCCGCTGGACGGCCGCATCAAGACCCGCAACCCGGCCGGCGACGAGGTGGAAATGCGCCTGTCGACCCTGCCCACCGCTTTTGGCGAGAAGATGGTGATGCGCATCTTCGACCCCGACAACGCGGTCAAGGAACTCAATCAGCTGGGCTTCTCCGGCCACGATGCCGAGCGCTGGAACAAGCTGGTGGCCCAGCCGCACGGCATCATCCTGGTGACCGGCCCGACCGGCAGCGGCAAGACCACAACGCTGTACTCGACGCTCAAGCGCCTGGCCACCGACGAGGTCAATGTCTGCTCGATCGAGGACCCGATCGAGATGATCGAGCCGGCCTTCAACCAGACCCAGGTGCAGGCCGCGCTGGACCTGGGATTTGCCGAAGGCCTGCGGGCGCTGATGCGGCAGGATCCGGACATCATCATGGTCGGTGAAATCCGCGATCTGGAGACTGCCGAGATGGCCATCCAGGCGGCGCTGACCGGCCACCTCGTTTTCTCGACACTGCATACCAACGATGCTGCCTCGGCGATCACGCGTCTGACCGACCTGGGCGTGCCGCCCTACCTGATCAGCGCCACCGTGATCGGCGTGCTGGCGCAGCGCCTGGTTCGTACCCTGTGCAGCCACTGCAAGGTGCCTGACCCGGCGGTGACGCGCGACACCTTGAACGAGATGCTCAAGCCCTGGCGCATGAATGGTGGCGTCAAGCCCTACAAGCCGGTGGGCTGCCTGGATTGCCGCAACACCGGCTATCGCGGCCGTGCCGGTCTGTATGAGCTGCTGACCGTCAGCGAGGCGGTCAAGGCCACCTTGCACCCCAGCCCGGACATCTCGGCGCTGCGCCGCCAAGCCATGCAGGAGGGCCTGCGCCCGCTGCGGCTGGCCGGTGCGATGAAGGTGGCCGAGGGCATGACGACGCTCGAAGAGGTGCTGCGCAGCACGCCGCAGTGGGAGGCCTGAGTCCTGCGCCGCTAGCTTCAGGCCCAGGTCTACCGGTAGATACCCGCGAGAGGCTTGTCGCGGGTGCGGCGCCCGGTCGGTGTTTACGTGGAAACCACACAGCAGAGCCTGGATAGCCCTGCCTAGAATGCAGCCGGTCTAACAAGCTTGAGAGTAGGTCTGCAATGAAGATCAAGAGTCAAAAAGACTTCTGGTCCGGACTGATGTTCCTCGTCGTCGGCATAGGCTTTGCCTGGGGCGCGACCGAATACAGTTTTGGATCTTCCGCACGTCCCGGCCCTGGTTACTTTCCCTTCGGTCTCGGCGTTCTGCTGGCCATCCTGGGCGGCGCTGTGCTGTTCAAGGCATTGACCATCGAATCCGAGGGTGGCGATCCGATAGGCGGCGTGGCCTGGAAGCCGCTGCTGATCATCGTCGCGGCGGTGGTGCTGTTCGGCGTGATGCTGCCGCGCCTGGGTCTGGCGATCACGCTGCCGGTGCTGATCGTGTTCTCGGCCATGGCCGGCGACGAGTTCCGCTGGCGCGGCGCCGTGCTCAGCGCGGCGGTGCTGACCGTGGGCAGCTGGTTCATCTTTGTGTGGGGTCTGAGCCTGGTTCTGCCGGTCTGGCCCACTATTTTCGGCGGCTGAGGAGTAGCGCATGGACTTGCTGAACAATCTTGCGCTTGGCTTCAGTACCGCACTGACGCTGACGAATCTGGCCTACGCTTTCGGCGGGGCCCTGCTGGGGACCTTGATCGGTGTGTTGCCCGGCCTTGGCCCGGTGGCCACCATCGCGATGCTGCTGCCCTCGATCTATGCGCTGGATGCCACGCCCGCGCTGATCATGCTGGCCGGCATCTACTACGGCGCCCAGTACGGCGGCTCGACAACTGCCATCCTGATCAATGTGCCCGGCGAATCCAGCTCGGTGGTGACCGCCATCGACGGCTACCAGATGGCGCGCAAAGGTCGAGCCGGGGCGGCCTTGGCCGCAGCAGGCCTGGGCTCCTTCTTTGCCGGTTGTGTCGGCACCATCGTGATCGCGGCCTTCGCGCCGCCGCTGACCGAACTTGCCTTCAAGTTCGGCCCGGCCGAGTATTTCTCGTTGATGGTGCTGGGCCTGATCGGCGCCGTGGTGCTGGCCTCGGGCTCGCTGCTGAAGGCCATCTCCATGATCGTGCTGGGCCTGCTGCTGGGTCAGATCAACACCGATGTGATCTCGGGCGCGCCGCGTTATTCCTTCGACATTCCCGAGTTGACCGACGGCATCAACTTCGTCGTGATCGCGATGGGCGTGTTCGGCTTTGGCGAGATCATCGCCAACTTGGGCAAGCCGGCCGAGCACCGCGAGGTCTTCACCAAGCATGTGAAGGGCTTGTGGCCCACGAAGCAGGACTTCCACGATGCCTGGCCCTCGGTGCTGCGCGGCACGACGCTGGGTTCTATCCTGGGCGTGCTGCCCGGCGGCGGTGCCTTGCTGTCCTCGTTTGCGGCTTACACGCTGGAAAAGAAGATCGTCAAGAACCCCAGCGTGCCTTTCGGCCAGGGGGCGATCCAGGGTGTGGCCGGTCCCGAGGCTGCCAACAATGCCGGCGCGCAGACCTCTTTCATCCCGATGCTGACCCTGGGCATTCCGCCCAATGCGGTGATGGCGCTGATGGTGGGGGCGATGACGATCAAGGGCATCCAGCCCGGCCCGCAGGTGATGACCAGCAACCCCGAGCTGTTCTGGGGCCTGATCGCATCGATGTGGATCGGCAACCTGATGCTGGTGATCCTGAACCTGCCGCTGATCGGCATCTGGATCAAGCTGCTGACCGTGCCTTACCGCTTCCTGTTCCCGGCCATCGTGACCTTCTGCTGCATTGGCAGCTACACGCTGAACAACAACAGCTTCGATGTCTACATGACGGCCATTTTCGCGGTGATCGGCTATCTGTTCTACAAGCTCAGCTGCGAACCTGCGCCGCTGCTGCTGGGTTTCATCCTCGGCCCGATGATGGAAGAGAACCTGCGCCGCGCACTGCTGCTGTCGCGCGGGGACTGGACGACCTTCATGACCCGTCCGCTGTCCGCCGGCCTGTTGATTGCGGCTGCCTTGATGGTGGTGGTGGTGATGCTGCCCTCGATCAAGAACAAGCGTGAAGAGGCGTTCAAGGAAGAAGACTGATGGATGTTGATGCCGCGATGCGGCGTTCGTGACCTGGAACCCGCAGACTGCAAGGTCTGTGGGTTTTTTCTTGATGGCCTCGGTAGTGCGTGCAGCTGGTCTACCGTCCCTGCGGCGCACTCCGCAACAGAAAATTGTGACGCCCTACTTGCAAGCCCTAAAAAACCTGTGCTACAGTCGAGGGCTTCGCTGCTAGCAAGTTTGTTCGAGACGAGAGTCTGAA
>NZ_JAQOWX010000096.1:0-20768 GCF_028462495.1 Paucibacter sp. XJ19-41 | reverse complement strand
CGGCGAGCCGCGCCGCGAGCGCGGCCTGTGGCTGTTCGTCATCGCCATCGTGCTGCACAACATCCCCGAGGGCCTGGCCATCGGCGTTGCAGCGGCCGGCACTGACGCGGCCCGCGCCACCGCGCTGGCCACCGGCATCGCGATCCAGGACGTGCCCGAGGGTCTGGTGGTGGCGCTGGCGCTGCAAAGCCTGGGCGTCGGCCGCTGGCGGGCGGCGGGCATCGGCGCGGCCTCGGGGCTGGTGGAGCCGCTGGCCGCCGTGGTTGGTGCCACGCTGCTGGGCCTCAGCGCGGCGCTGCTGCCCTGGGGCCTGGCCTTCGCGGCCGGCGCGATGCTCTTTGTCGTCAGCCACGAGGTCATCCCCGAATCGCACCGCCAGGGCCATGAGCGCCATGCCACGACCGGCCTGCTGATCGGCTTCGTGCTGATGATGGTGCTCGACACCGCCCTGGGATAAGTCAACCAAGCCACAACCATGAACCAAGCCACCCCCAATACCTGGACCCAGCTGACCTTGCAGGGCAACGCGCTGTTCGAGCGCGGCGAGCATCTGCGTGCCATCCTGGCCTACGAGCAGGCGCGCAGCCTCGCGCTGGCCTGCTTCAACGACTGGCCGGACGGCGAGGACGCGGTGGCCGCCGTGGTCGTCAGCACCTTGAACCTGGCCGAGGCNCCTGGACCCAGCTGACCTTGCAGGGCAACGCGCTGTTCGAGCGCGGCGAGCATCTGCGTGCCATCCTGGCCTACGAGCAGGCGCGCAGCCTCGCGCTGGCCTGCTTCAACGACTGGCCGGACGGCGAGGACGCGGTGGCCGCCGTGGTCGTCAGCACCTTGAACCTGGCCGAGGCCCAGGCCCGCGCCGGCGCGCTGGACGAGGCCGCCGAGCTGCTGGCCAGCGTGCACGCCAGCCTGCTGCGGGCCAGCCGCAACAGCGGCCTGCATGTCTCGCTGCGCGAGGCCGCGACGCGACACCTGCGCGAGACCCAGGCCGCGCTGCTGCGCTTCGAGGCCCAGCACGGTGCCCATGCCGAGCTGCAGCGCTGCCTGTGCACGGAATGCTACGCCGAGCTGCATACCAGCCCCGCCCGCACGCTGCACTGAGCCCCTAGCCCGCATGACCGCCGCTTCCGACCATATCGCCGACATCCAGTCGATGGGCCTCAAGGCCACCGTGCCGCGCATCAAGATCCTGCGCATCTTCCAGCGCACCGCCCAGCGCCATCTGAGCGCCGAGGACGTCTACAAGGCCTTGCTGGCCGAGGGTGCCGACATCGGCCTGGCCACCGTCTACCGCGTGCTGATGCAGTTTGCCCAGGCCGGCCTGCTGTCGCGTCATCACTTCGAGCCCGGCAAGGCGGTGTTCGAGCTTGACGAGGGCAGCCACCACGACCATCTGGTCTGCCTGAACTGCGGCCGGGTCGAGGAGTTCGTCGACGAGGAGATCGAGCAGCGCCAGCGCGAGATCGCGCTGCGCCACGGCTTCGAGCTGCAGGATCATGCACTGGCCCTGTATGGCTACTGCTCGGCGCCGCAGTGCCAGGGCACGGGACGGTTGCGGCCGGCATGAGGGCGCGCAGCCCAAGAAAAAAGCCCCCGAAGTCGATGACTTCGGGGGCTTGATCTGGTGGGCGGTGCAGGGTTCGAACCTGCGACCCCTGCCGTGTGAAGGCAGTGCTCTACCGCTGAGCTAACCGCCCGGTATCTGGGGCGCAACGACCGGTTCAGAATGGGTGACCCCGATACGATTGCCGGAGTCATTCAATATTCTGGTGGGCGGTGCAGGGTTCGAACCTGCGACCCCTGCCGTGTGAAGGCAGTGCTCTACCGCTGAGCTAACCGCCCGGTATCTGGGGCGCAACGACCGGTTCAGAATGGGTGACCCCGATACGATTGCCGGAGTCATTCAATATTCTGGTGGGCGGTGCAGGGTTCGAACCTGCGACCCCTGCCGTGTGAAGGCAGTGCTCTACCGCTGAGCTAACCGCCCGGTATCTGGGGCGCAACGACCGGTTCAGAATGGGTGACCCCGATACGATTGCCGGAGTCATTCAATCTTCTGGTGGGCGGTGCAGGGTTCGAACCTGCGACCCCTGCCGTGTGAAGGCAGTGCTCTACCGCTGAGCTAACCGCCCGGTCTGGTCGTTCAACAAACTCTTAGAAGAATTCGTTAACCGGCAAGCCCGCGATTATGCCATGGCTTTATCGTGGAAATCAAGCCGCTTGCCAGATTCTTTTGCCGCCGCTGGCCTTGTCGAGTTCGGCCAGCACCTTGTCATGGGCTTGCAACTCGGCCTCGCTGGCCTGCAGCACCGGCAGCGCGAAACGGCTCAGATCGACCGCCTCGACCCGCAGCTCGCCCGGCTGGTTCGAATGGCTGCTGCCACCCTCGTCGATCACCAGCGAATCCTGCCCGCGGGTCAGGCGGATATAGACCTCGGCCAGCAGCTCGGCATCGAGCAAGGCGCCGTGCAAGGTGCGGCTGGAGTTGTCGACTTCCAGGCGCCGGCACAGCGCGTCCAGCGAATTGGCCTTGCCGGGGAACATATCGCGCGCCATCAGCAAGGTGTCGAGCACGCTGCCGACATGGTCGGTGATCGGCGGCTTCTTCAGGCGCTTGAGTTCGGCATTGACGAAGCCGATGTCGAAAGGCGCGTTGTGGATCACCAGCTGGGCGCCGGCCAGGAAGTCCAGCAGCTGATCGGCCACCTCGGCGAACTTGGGCTTGGTCGAGAGGAAGTCCTCGGTCAGCCCGTGCACCTTCAGCGCTTCCTCGTGGCTGGCGCGCTCGGGGTTGACGTAGATGTGCAGGTTGTTGCCGGTGAGCTGGCGGTTGACCATCTCGACGCAGCCGATTTCAACCAGACGGTCGCCGCCCTCGGCATACAGGCCGGTGGTTTCGGTATCGAAGAAGATTTGACGCATGAAGAAAACTCAGTTGGCTTGGCGGCGGCTGGCCCAGAGCCAGATCAGCACACCGGCCGCAATCATCGGCAGCGACAGCCATTGTCCCTGACTCAGATTGAAAGCCCGCAGGCCCAGGAAGTCGTCCGGCTCGCGGAAGAACTCGGCCAGGAAACGCATCAGCCCATAGCCGATCAGGAAGACGCCGGACACCTGGCCGGTCGCGCGCGGCTTCTTCGCATAGAACCACAGCACGACGAAAAGCAGCAGGCCTTCGCCGAGGAACTGGTAGAGCTGCGAGGGATGGCGCGGCACGCCGCCATCGCCGGCCTGCGGAAAGATCATCGCCCAGGGCAGGCTGGGGTCGGCCGCCCGGCCCCACAGCTCGCCATTGATGAAGTTGCCGATGCGCCCGGCCGCCAGACCGGTGGGCACGCAGGGCGCGATCAGGTCGGTGACCTCGAAGAACTTGCGGCCGCGCAGCCTGGCAAACAGCGCCATCGCGACCAGCACACCGAGCAGACCACCATGAAAGGCCATGCCGCCCTTCCAGACCGCCAGCACCTCGCCGAGGTGGTGCAGGTAGTAGTCGGGCTTGTAGAACAGCACATAGCCCAGCCGCCCGCCCAGCACCACGCCCAGCACGCCGAAGAACAGCAGATCGTCGACATCGCGCTTGGCCCAGCCGGCCGCCGCGAACTGCGGCTGGCGCACTTTCAGATTGGCCAGCCAGAGGAACAGGCCGAAGGCGGCCAGATAGGTCAGGCCGTACCAATGCACGGCCAGCGGGCCGAGGCTGATGGCGATGGGGTCGAACTGGGGGTGGACCAGCATGGCGTAAGCACCTCTTGAAGCAAGCCGCGCATCATAGTGGGCGGGCCAGACATGCCTGGATATGCTGGACAAAGCGGCGCACCGCCGGCCCGGAATCGGGGCGCCAGATCAGGCTGGTCTCGCAGACCGGCACCCTGCCGGCCACGCGCTTGTAGACCACGCCGCTGCGCTGCAAGCCCATCACCGACTCCGGCACCCAGGCCGCGCCCATGCCGGCGGAGACCAGGTTGACGATGGTCTGCATCTGGATCGCCTCCTGGGCGATCACCGGGGCGGCCTGCTGATCGCGGTAGAAGGCCAGCACCCCATCGAACAGCGAGGGCGCTATTTGTCGCGGGAAGATCACCAGCGGCAGCGGCAGGATATCGGCGGCCGCCAGCTGCGCTTTGGCGGCCAGCGCCTCCTCGGCGCTGAGCGCCAGCACCATGGGCTCGCGGGCGATGCCCAGGGCCTCGAAGCCGACCGGCAAGGCGCCCGGCGCATGGATCACGAAGCCGGCGTCCAGATCCTCTCCGGCAAACTGCTGCAGCTGCACATCCAGCGTGGCCTCGCGCAGACTCAGCAGGATGTCGGGCTGCTGCTCGCGGAAAGCGCGCAGCCAGCGCGGCAGCTCGCCGAAACCGACGGTCGAGACAAAGCCCAGGCGCACCCGGCCGCGCTGGCCCTCGGCGGCCGCGCGCACCAGGGTGCCCAGTTGCTCGGCCTCCAGCAGCAGGCGCCGCGCCTGCGGCAGCAAGGCCTCGCCGGCCGGGCTAAGCCGCACCGAGCGGCTGCTGCGCTCGAACAGCGGCGCGCCCAGCGCCTGCTCCAGCTTCTGGATCGCCTGGGTCAGCGGCGGCTGGGTCATGTGCAGGCGCAAGGCCGCCCGGCCGAAGTGCAACTCCTCCGCAACGGCAAGGAACTGGCGCAGGCTTCTGAGCTCAATCATTTCTTCAGTACATATCAATCATCATTGAATAATATATTTGATAAACGATCACCGGCCGCGCAAACTGCAGCAATTCTGAGGAGACACCCATGTCAGCGATCAACCGTCGTTCCAAGAACATCACCGAGGGTGTGGCCCGCGCCCCGAACCGCTCCATGTACTACGGCATGGGCTACCAGGAGAGCGATTTCGGCAAGCCGATGATTGGCATCGCCAACGGCCATTCGACGATCACGCCCTGCAACTCCGGCCTGCAAAAGCTGGCCGATGCCGCCGTGATCGGCCTGAAGGCCGCCGGCGCCAACCCGCAGATCTTCGGCACACCGACCATCTCGGACGGCATGGCCATGGGCACCGAGGGCATGAAGTACTCGCTGGTCTCGCGCGAGGTGATCTCCGACTGCGTGGAGACCTGCGTCGGCGGCCAGTGGCTGGACGGCGTGATGGTGATCGGCGGCTGCGACAAGAACATGCCCGGCGGCATGATGGGCATGCTGCGCGCCAATGTGCCGGCCATCTATATCTACGGCGGCACCATCAAGCCGGGCCACTACAAGGGCCAGGACCTGAACATCGTCAGCGTGTTCGAGGCGGTCGGCCAGTTCAGCGCCGGCAAGATGAGCGAAGAGGACTTCTGCCAGATCGAGAAGCGCGCCATCCCCGGCAGCGGCTCCTGCGGCGGCATGTACACGGCCAACACCATGAGCTCGGCCTTCGAGGCACTGGGCATGAGCCTGCCCTACTCCTCGTCGATGTCCAATGTCGAGGACGAGGTGGTCGAGAACACCAAGCGGGCAGCGAACTATCTGGTCGAGGCCGTCAAGGCCGACCTGAAGCCGCGCGACATCGTCACCAAGAAGGCCATCGAGAATGCGGTCGCCGTCATCATGGCCACCGGCGGCTCGACCAATGCGGTGCTGCATTTCCTGGCCATCGCCCATGCGGCCGAGGTCGAGTGGACCATCGATGACTTCGAGCGCATGCGCAAGAAGATTCCGGTGCTGTGCGACCTGAAGCCCAGCGGCCAGTTCCTGGCGGTGGACCTGCACAAGGCCGGTGGCATCCCGGCCGTGATGAAGGTGCTGCTGAAGGCCGGCCTGCTGCATGGCGACTGCATCACGATCACCGGCAAGACCGTGGCCGAGAACCTGGCCGAGGTGCCCGAGCTGCGCGCCGACCAGGCCGTGATCCGCGACGTCAGCGCGCCGATCTACGCCCAGGGCCATCTGGCCATCCTGAAGGGCAATCTCTCGCCCGAGGGCGCGGTCGCCAAGATCACCGGCCTGAAGACCCCGGTGATGACCGGCCCGGCCCGGGTCTTCGAGGACGAGCAATCGGCCCTGGCCGCCATCATGGCCAACAAGATCGTGGCCGGCGACATCATGGTGCTGCGTTATCTGGGCCCCAAGGGCGGCCCGGGCATGCCCGAGATGCTGGCCCCGACCGGCGCGCTGATCGGCCAGGGTCTGGGCGAGAGCGTGGGCCTGATCACCGACGGCCGCTTCTCCGGCGGCACCTGGGGCATGGTGGTCGGCCATGTGGCGCCCGAGGCGTTTGAGGGCGGTGTGATCGCGCTGGTGCAGGAAGGCGACAGCATCACGATCGACGCCCACCAGCTCAAGCTGGAGCTGCATGTGGATGCCGCCGAGCTGGCGCGCCGCAAGACGCTGTGGAAGCAGCCGGCGCCGCGCTACACCCGCGGTGTGCTGGCCAAGTTCGCGAAGACCGCGTCGAGCGCCAGCTCCGGTGCGGTGCTCGACCTGTTCGAGTAAAGAAGTGTAGAAAAAAGCGGCGCCGGCTATTTGCGGCGCTGCTTCTCGCTCTGGCCCAGCGCTTCGAGCGAGCGCTCGCGGCGCGCTTCCTTGCGCTGGTCCATGCGCTGCATGGCCTTTTTCTGCGTGTAGCCGCTGGCATCGGCCCAGAGCCACCACAGCACGGCCAGGCCGAAGGGCGCCAGCACCCAGAGCCAGCTCCACTCGCTGACCGGCGCCACGCCCACCAGCTTGAGCAGCAAGAGCACGACACCGACGGCCATCAACAACATCACACGACTCCTTTGATCCATGCCGCCCCATAAAATCGCTGGCGGGGCTATGCTGTCAGCACTGTAGTGCAGATTGCACCGACCAGCCCTTAGAGATTGTTGAGCCGAAAGGAAACCATGAAGTCCTCTCTGATTGCCCTGGCCACGCTGGCCGCCACCCTGGCCGCCCCGGCCGCTTTTGCCAACGCCGAACTGGCACAGAAGAAGAACTGCATGGCCTGCCATGCGACCGACAAGAAGCTGGTCGGCCCGTCCTACAAGGACGTCGCGGCCAAGTACGCCAAGGACAAGGACGCCGTCAAGAAGCTGGCCGAAAAGATCATCAAGGGCGGCTCCGGCGTCTGGGGCCCTGTGCCCATGCCCGCCAATGCCCAGGTCAATCCGGCCGAGGCCGAGGAGCTGGCCAAGTGGGTGATGACGGTCAAGTGATCGTCGTCCAAGCGTCATGAAAAAAGCCCCGCACTGCGGGGCTTTGTTTTTGAAGCCTGTCTAGACCGGAAACAGCTCGCGGATCCGCCCCTCGGCATCGGTCCAGCGCAGACAACCGGCCGTGCTCGCCTCCAGCGTCTCGGGCAGCACCAGACTGACAGCCGCGGCAGCGGCATCGTCGGCCCGGAACAGCGGACAGCACATCGTGACCCCATAACGCCGCGTGCTGCGCAGGCTGACCGTGCCGCCGTGGCGCAGGATCTCCAGCACCGAGCCATCCTCGGCCCGGTAGCGGCCGCTGGCGAAGACGGCAGGCGCGGTCGCGCTGGGCCTCAGCAGCGCTGCCGGCTGGTCGCCGGCCGCAAGCTGGGCCAGCTCGCGTGCCAGTCGCTCGACCGGCAGCCCGAAGGCATTGGCCAGTACCACGACCGCGCCGCCGCCTGGCAGCACACTCATATAGGCGAAGAAGCCGTTGACATCGCCGAAATGCTGGGCCAGCCGCCGCTCACGCCCAGCCAGCGTCCAGCGACCGACGCAAAAACCGCAGGCCATGTCGCGCTCCTCGACATCCAGCATCAACGCGGTGGAGCGGGCCGACAGCACCAGCCCGGCCTGCAACGCCACCAGCCAGCGCCCGATATCGCCGGCCGTGGCGACCAGATCGAACACCCCCCAGGCCACGCTCATGTCCATCGGCTCGGCATAAGCCCAACTGCCGTCGTGATGCAGGCCGCGGGCGGCGTCGGTGATCAGGCGGCGGCCATCGTCGACGACCAGGCTGCTCAGGCCCAGCGGCTCGAACAGGCGCTCGCGGCGATAGCTGTCGAAGTCCTGGCCGGCGAGCTGTTCGACGATGGCGGCCAGCAGCAGATAGCCGGTATTGCTATAGGTCTCGCCGCTATCGGGTGGAGCGACCGGCGGCAGCGCGCCGGCCCAGGCGATCAGCTCGGCCGGCTGTTGCGGCAGGCGCATGCGCAGCGGCCAGTAGTCCGGCGCGGCGGTGAAGTTGGCCAGGCCGGCACGATGCCGCAGTAGCTGCAGCACCGTGATCTCGCGGGCGTTCGGCAGCGTCGGAAGGAAGCGCGCCAGCGGCGTGTCCAGCGCCAGATGGCCGGCATCGACGAGCTGCAGCACTGCGGCCGCGGTAAAGCTTTTGCTCAAGGAACCGATCCGGTAGCGCGTCTGCGCACCGTTCGCAATGCCGTGGGCAGGATCAGCCAGCCCGCCCGAGGCCTCGACCACCCTGCCATCCGGCGCGAACAACGCGACGCTGCCCTGCAGACAGCCGCGCCGGCGCCAGGACTCCAGATGGGCGAGAACGCGCTGCTCGGTGCTCAATAGGCCTGCCCCAACTGCTCAAGAATCGCGGGATTTTCCAGCGTCGAGGTGTCCTGCGTGACGCTCTCGCCCTTGGCCACCGAGCGCAGCAGGCGGCGCATGATCTTGCCGCTGCGGGTCTTGGGTAGGTTGTCGCCGAAGCGGATGTCCTTGGGCTTGGCGATCGGGCCGATCTCCTTGGCCACATGGTCGCGCAGCTGCTTGGCGATGGCCTTGGCCTCGTCGCCGCTCGGGCGCGGGCGCTTGAGCACGACAAAGGCGCAGATCGCCTCGCCAGTGGTGTCGTCCGGGCGGCCGACCACCGCGGCCTCGGCCACTAGCTCGGTGCAGCTGACCAGGGCCGATTCGATTTCCATCGTGCCCATGCGGTGGCCGGACACGTTCAGGACATCGTCGATACGACCGGTGATCGTGAAGTAGCCGGTTTCGGCATCGCGGATCGCACCGTCGCCCGCCAGGTAATAGCCCTTGAGCTCGGCCGGGTAGTAGCTCTTCTTGAAGCGCTCCGGGTCGCCCCAGATGGTGCGGATCATCGAGGGCCAGGGCTTCTTGACGACCAGGATGCCGCCCTGCCCGTTGGGCACGTCGTTGCCCAGCTCGTCGACGATGGCGGCCGTGATGCCCGGGAAGGGCAAGGTGCAGGAGCCCGGCACCAGCGGTGTGGCGCCCGGCAGCGGCGTGATCATGTGGCCGCCGGTCTCGGTCTGCCAGAAGGTGTCGACGATGGGGCAGCGGCCGCCGCCGATGTTCGCGTGGTACCACTCCCAGGCGGCGGGGTTGATCGGCTCGCCGACCGAGCCGAGCAGGCGCAGGCTGCTCAGGTCATAACGCTTCGGGTGCACGGCCTCGTTGCTCTCGGCCGCCTTGATCAGCGAGCGGATCGCGGTGGGCGCGGTGTAGAAGATCGTGACCTTGTGTTTCTCGATCATCTGCCAGAAGCGGCCGGCATCCGGGAAGGTCGGGATGCTCTCGAACACGATCTCGGTGCCGCCCAGGGCCAGCGGGCCATAGGTGATATAGGTGTGGCCGGTGACCCAGCCGATGTCGGCGGTGCACCAGAAGATGTCGTCGGGCTTCAGATCGAAGGTCCACTTGGTCGTCAGCGCCGCATGCAGCAGATAGCCGCCGGTGCTGTGCTGCACGCCCTTGGGCTTGCCGGTCGAGCCCGAGGTGTAGAGCAGGAACAGCGGGTGCTCGGCCTCGACCCACTCGGGCGCGCAGTCGCTGGACTGGCCCGCCACGATCTCGTGCAGCCACTGGTCGCGGCCGGCAACCCAGCCGATCGCGCCGCCGGTGCGCTTGTAGACGATCACATCCTTCAGGCTCGGACAGCTGTTGTCGGCCAGGGCCTCGTCGACGATGGCCTTCAGCGGCAGCGCCTTGCCGCCGCGCTGCTGTTCGTCGGCGGTGATCAGCATCACCGCGCCGGCATCCTGGATGCGATCGCGCAGGCTCTGCGCCGAGAAGCCGCCGAACACCACCGAGTGCGTCGCGCCGATGCGGGCGCAGGCCTGCATCGCGGCCACTCCCTCGACCGACATCGGCATATAGATGACGACCCGGTCGCCCTTCTTGACGCCACGGCTCTTCAGCGCATTGGCCAGCTGGGACACGCGGGCCAGCAACTCGCTGTAACTGACCTTGGTGACATCGCCGTTGTCGGCCTCGAAAATGATCGCGGTCTTGTCGCCCAGGCCGGCCTCGATATTGCGGTCCAGGCAGTTGTAGGAGACGTTGAGCCGGCCGTCCTCGAACCACTTGAAGAACGGCGCCTCGCTGTCATTGAGCACCTGGGTGAAGGGCGTCTGCCAGCTGATCAGCTCGCGCGCCTGGCGGGCCCAGAAGCCCTGGTAATCGGCCTCGGCCTCGGCCACCAGGGCCTGGTAGCCGGCCATGCCTTTGACATGGGCCTGGGCCTGCCAGTCGGCGCTGGGCAGGTATTGCTTGTGACTCTGTGTCATCGCTATGTCTCCTCGGGCATCCAAGATCGCTGATCGCTGGATCAGGACTGTGCGTGCAGTCTCTGACGAAGCGCTTACTCTAACCCCGTAACCGGGCGTGATCGGCCCGCGATGCGGGTTCACCCCGGGGCCCTAGAATCGCCCGCTACCGAACCCTTGAGCCGTCCCCCATGAGCACACGCCGTCTGCGCCCCCGGCCCAATCTGATCTTTGCCAGCCGCGGGCTGCAGCTGCCGCTCTACCTGGGCCTGATCCTGGCCCAGGGCGTCTATGTCTTCCAGTTCTGGACCGAGCTGGTGCACCTGATCGAGGCGGCCTTCGGCAACCAGGACGCGCTGGCCATGCTGGTCAAGAGCATTGGCTACAAGGCCACCGTGATCAAGGATGCGGCCGGCGTGGTGACCGGTTACGAGCCGATCGCCAAGCTCAATGAAACCATTCTGATGCTGGTCGTGCTGGGCCTGATCGACGTCGTGATGATCTCCAATCTGCTGATCATGGTGATCATCGGCGGCTACGAGACCTTTGTCTCGCGCATGGGCCTGGAAGACCACCCCGATCAGCCCGAGTGGTTGAGCCATGTCAATGCCTCGGTGCTGAAGGTCAAGCTGGCCACCGCCATCATCGGCATCTCGTCGATCCATCTGCTGAAGACCTTCATCAATGCCGACAACTACACCGAGAAGACCTTGATGTGGCAGACCCTGATCCACATCGCCTTCCTGTTCTCGGCCATCGCGATCGCCTACACCGACAAGCTGCTCAACGCCAATCACAGCGCCTCGGGCAAGCACTGACCCCGCTCAGGGCTGCGGCTGATCGGCCGGCAGCTCGGCCTTGGACGGTTGGCGCTGATGCAGCGCCGCCTTGGCCAGCAGATTGGCCGAGACCGGCGCGGTGATGAAGATGAACAGCGTGATCAGCAGCTCGTGCAGGCCGTGATCACCCTGGGCCCAGTGGATCACCAGGCTGGCCAGCAGCACGCCGCCAACGCCCAGCGTGCTGGCCTTGGTCGGCGCATGCAGGCGCATGAAGAAGTCCGGGAAGCGCAGCAGGCCGATCGCGCCCACCAGCGAAAACACCCCGCCTATCACCAGCAGTGCGGCGACCAGGGCTTGCAAGGTCCAATGCAGCTCGTTCATCGTCATCACTCCATCACATCGCCACGACTCAGATAGCGCGCCAGCGCCACGGTCGAGGCAAAGCCCAGCAGCGCGATCAGCAGCGCCGCTTCGAACAGCAGCTCGCTGGCCTGGCGTATGCCCATCAAGATCACCAGGCCCAGCGCGTTGACATACAGGGTGTCCAGCGCCAGCACGCGGTCGGTGGTCGTCGGCCCCTTCAGCAAGCGCCAGCCGCACAGCAGCAGGGCCAGGCCGACGGCCGCGCTCGCGAAGTCCAGCGCCCAGGCGATCAGAGGCAGGTGTTCCATCATGCGAAGATCTCCAGCAGCGGCCGCTCGTAGCGCGATTTGATTTCGGCGGCCAGCGCGAGCGGGTCGCTGCAGTCCAGTGCATGGACCAGGATCTCGTGGCGCTCTTCATCGACCACGCAGGACACCGTGCCCGGCGTCATCGTGATGATGGAAGCCATCAGCGAGATCGCGCCCGGCTGGCGCAGCGCCAGCGGCACCGGCACCCAGGCCGGCTGCGGGCGGGCCGCCGGCGACAGCACCAGACGCGCCACCACCAGATTGGACATCACGATGTCCCACAGCACGATGAACACCAGACGCAGCGCCAGGCCGGGCTTGCGAAGGCGCAGCGCCGGCCCCAGAAAGCCCAGCAGCAAACGCGGCAGCAGCAGGCCCAGCAGGGCGGCGGTGATCAGCTGCGGCAGGGCCAGGCTTTGCTGCAGCAGCAGCCAGACCGCCGCCAGCAGCAGCGACAGCAGCGGGTGGCTCAGCCATTTCTTGTCAGGCATCAGCGGGCCTCCTTGGGCTTGTCGATCCGATAGGGTCGGGTCGTCTGCGCCGCCGCCCCGCCCTGCTCGCCCAGCACCGCCTGGGCATAGGCGGCCCGGTCCATCAGCTGCAGCGCCGCCGCCTCGGTATAGCGCTGGATCGGCGCGGCCGCCACGCTCATCAGCACACTGGCGCCCAGCAAGGCGCAGGTGGCCAGCACCAGCTTGGGGCTGCTGCCCGAGTGGCCGCCATCGGGCAGGTCACTGCGCACATGCCAGAACAGGATGCTGCCGGCGCGCGCCAGGCCCACCAGCGTGAAAAAGCCCACCCCCAGCACCACGGCCCAGAAGCCGACGACCCAGGCATGGCCGCTGGCAGCCTCCAGCAGCATCAGCTTGCCGATGAAGCCCGGCAGCGGCGGCAGACCGGCGGTCGAGGCCGCCGCCAGCAACATCATCAGGCCCAGCAGGGTCGGCTGGGCCAGCGGCGAGGCCGGCACCAGCTGACCCTCGGCATCGCCGCGCTGCGCCGCCACCAGCTCGGCCAGCAGGAACAGCGCCGCGATCACCAGCGTGCTGTTGAGCATGTAATAAAAGGCCGCGCCCCAGGCCGCCGCGCCGTAAAGCCCCAGGCCCGCCAGCACGGTGCCGACCGAGGCCACCGTCAGCCAGGCCACCAGGCGCGCCAGCGTGCGAGCCGACAAGGCGCCCATCACGCCGACCGCGCTGGTGGCCAGCGCCAGCGGCAGCAGCACCGGCTCCACCGTCAGCGCCGTGGCGCCGCCGCTGTCGCCGAACACCACGCCATGCACGCGCACGATGGCATACACCCCCACCTTGGTCATGATGGCAAACAGCGCCGCCACCGGCGGGCTGGCCGCCGCGTAGGTGGCCGGCAGCCACATCGCCAGCGGCATCAGCGCGGCCTTGAAGCCGAACACAACCAGCAGCAGCAGCGCGCCGACCCGCAGCACGGCGGCATCTGGCGCGCCCACCTGGGGCACGCGCAGCGCCAGATCGGCCAGGTTCAAGGTGCCGGTCTTCGCATAGATCAGGGCCACGCCGATCAGGAACAGCGCCGAGGCCGCCAGGTTCAGCACCACATAGTGCAGGCCGACCCGGAAGCGCTCGCGCCCCTGGCCATGCACCATCAGCACATAGCTGGCGATCAGCAGCACCTCGAAGAATACAAAGAGATTGAACAGATCGCCGGTCACGAAGGCGCCATACAGCCCCATCAGCTGGAACTGGAACAGCACATGGAAGTAGCGGCCATGGGCGTCCCAGCCGCCGCTGGCATACCAGAGCACCGGCAAGGCCACACAAGCCCCCAGCAAGAGCATCATCGCGCCGAGCCGGTCCACCAGCACCATGATGCCGAAGGGCGCCGGCCAGTCACCGACCCGGTAGGCGATCAACTCACCGCCCGCAGCCCGCTGCACCAGCGCGGCCGCGATCAGCAGGCCCAGCGCGGTCGAGGCCAGCGCCAGGCGGCGCGCCCACAAGAGCTTGTGGTGGCCGTGACCGGCATCACCACCATGGTCCCCCAGCAGCAATAGCAGCACGGCGGTGGCGGCCGGCAGCAGCACCGGCAGTATCGGCAGATGCAGATCGATCCAGCTCATCGCGACCCGCCTTTCGCGTCGGGTCGCGCATCGACGTGGTCGCTGTCATTCTCATGCCGGCTGCGCAAGGCCAGCTCGATCACGAAGCCGGTGGTCGCAAAGCCGATCACGATGGCCGTCAGCACCAGGGCCTGGGGCAAGGGGTCGGCCACGGCCGTCCCCTCGCTGAGGATGGGCGGCACGGCGCTCCACAGCCGCCCCATCGCGAAGATGAAGACATTGACCGCATAGCCGATCAGGCTCAGGCCCAGCACCACCGAGAAACTGCGCCCGCGCAGCAGCAGATAAATGCCGCAGGCGGTGACCCAGCCGATGCCGCTGGCCAGCAGAAATTCCATCGAGATCGTCATGCCCTCGCCCCTCGCGCACTGGCCGTGCCGCTTGCCTTGCTCGCCGCGCCCAGCACCGACAGCATCAGCAGCGTCGACCCCACCACGGTGATATAGACCCCCAAGTCGAACAGCGCCGCCGTGGCCAGCGGCAGCTCACCGAGCAGCGGTACCGTGGGGTGGCCATGGGCGCTGCTCAGGAAGGGCCGGCCAAACAGCCAGGCGCCGACACCGGTCAGCCAGGCAATGCCCAGGCCCGCGCCTATCCAGCGCACAAAGCGCCGCCCGCCCCCGGCGCGCAGCAGGCTCTCGGCGCGCTGCTGGCCCTGGGCCATGTATTGCAGCAGCAGGGCCACCGCGGTGACCAGGCCGGCGACAAAGCCGCCGCCCGGCAGGTTGTGGCCGCGCCAGAAGATATAGGCCGACAGCAGCAGGGCCAGCGGCAGCACCAGGCGCGCGACCACCCGCAGCATCAGCGGCTCGCGCGCATAGCTCCAGGGCCGGCCCTCGGTATCGGCCTTGGGCTTGGCGACCCGAAATCCGTCCAGCAGGGCCAGCACACCCACCGCCGCAATGCCCAGCACGGTGATCTCGCCGAAGGTGTCATAGCCGCGGAAGTCCACCAGGATCACATTGACCGCATTCGTGCCGCCGCCGCCCGGTAGCGACTGCTCCAGGAAATACCACGAGATCGAGTCGTGGTTGCGGGTCAGCATCAGCCAGGCCAGCCAGCCGATGCCGCCGCCGCCGGCGATGGCCAGCAAGGCATCGCGGCCGCGCCGCAGCCGGCTCGATTCGACCGGACTGAGCTGCGGCAGCAAGGCCAGGCCCATCAGCAGCAGCGCGGTCGAGACCACATCAACCGAGAGCTGGGTCAGCGCCAGATCGGGCGCCGACAGCGCCAGAAAAGCCAGCGAGCAGATCAGGCCCACACCGCCCACCAGCACCACCGCGACAAAGCGCTGGCGCTGCATCACCAGCAGGGCCGCGCCCAGCACGATCAGCAGCAGCCACACCCCCACCGCCAGCGGCGGCGCGGCCAGCAGCTCGCGCTCGCCCATGCCCAGGTTCTGGCTCAGGTTCTGACCCAGCATCGGCCAGACCGACAGGCCCACCGCCAACGCCACCATCCAGGCTGCATAGCGCTGCAGCGACCCGTTTTCCAGCAGCGCGGTGCCGCGCCCGGCCAAGCCGATCAGCCCGTCAATGAGGGCATGGAACAAGACCTTGGCGCTGAAGGGCCCCGGCAGATAGCGGTGCAGACGCCCGCCATGGCTGAGCCCGAAATACAGCAGCGCGCCACCAGCCACAGCGACCGCACTCATCAACAGCGGAATATTGAAGCCGTGCCACAGCGCGAAGCGGAACTCCGGCGCCGGTGCGCCCAGCATGCTGCTTGCCGCCAGTTGCACCAGCGGGCCGGCAATCCACATCGGCGCCAGGCCTACGGCCACACAGATCGCGACCAGCAGCGCCACCGGCGCCTTCATGCCCAGCGGCGGCTCATGCGGATGCGGGTTCGGCAAGTCCCGCGCCGGACCGTTGAAGAACACATCGTGGACCAGGCGCAGCGAATAGGCCACCGAGCACAGCCCGCCCAGCGTGGCCAGCAGCGGAATCGCCCAGGACAGCGGACCCCAGAAATCGGCCTGCAGGGCCTGGTCCAGCATCAGCTCCTTGGACAGAAAGCCGTTGAACGGCGGCAGGCCGGCCATCGAAGCCGCCGCCAGCAGCGCCAGGCTGCCGACCCAGGGCATGGCTTTCATCAGGCCGCCGAGCCGGCGCATATCACGGGTGCCGCACTCGTGGTCGACGATGCCCGCCGTCATGAACAGCGCGGCCTTGAAGCTGGCGTGGTTCAGGATATGGAACACCGCGACCACCGCCGACATCGGCGAGCCCAGGCCGATCAGAAAGGTGATGAAGCCCAGATGGCTGATGGTCGAGTAGGCCAGCAAGCCCTTCAGGTCATGCTTGAAGAGGGCCACGAAGGCGGCGAACACCATGGTCGCGAGGCCCACCGAGGCCACCACCGTCTCGAACAGCGCCGAGCCACTGCCGATCACCGGGTACAGCCGCATCATCAGGAACAGGCCGGCCTTGACCATGGTCGCCGAATGCAGATAGGCCGAGACCGGCGTCGGTGCCGCCATCGCCTCGGGCAGCCAGAAGTGAAACGGCAGCTGGGCGCTCTTGCTGAAACAGCCCCCCAGAATCAGGGCCAGCGCCAGCGAATAGCGAGAGTCGGCCTGCACCAGCGCGCCCTTGTCGAGCATCTGAGAGAGCTCGTAAGTGCCGGCGATCTGGCCCAGCACGATGACGCCGGCCAGCAGGGCCAGGCCGCCGCCGCCGGTCACCGCCAACGCCATGCGCGCGCCCTGGCGCGCCTCCTCCTTGTGGCCCCAGTAACCCACCAGCAGAAAGGACGAGATGCTGGTCAGCTCCCAGAACACCACCAGCAGCAGCAGGTTGTCACTCAGCGCGATGCCCAGCATCGCCGCCATGAAGAGCATCAAGAGGCTGTAGAACTTGCCGGCCGGGTCCTCGCGGTGCAGGTAGTAGGCGCCGTAGAGCACGATCAGCAGGCCGATGCCGGTGATCAGGCCGGCGAACAGCAGGGCCAGGCCGTCGAGCCGCAAGCCGATATTCAGGCCTATGGCCGGCACCCATTCGGCAAAGCCCAGCAAGACCTGACCCTCGAACACGGCCGGTGCGGCCGAGACGAGCAGGCCCAGCGCGGCGGCGGTGATCAGGCCGGCGGCCCAGGCCGGGGCCTGACGGAAGGAACTGGCACGGCCCAGCCAGAAGCACAGGCCGGTACCGAGAAGAAGCGGAAGCAGGACAACCGTGGCGAGCAGGTTCATCGTGTCGTCAGAGTGGGTGGCTGGGGCGGTTCTCGGCAAGACCTGCCCCGGGACGCTCTAGGCGCGCGCGATCAATCAAAAGCGGACGATTGTAGGAGACGACGAGAATCGGCCGTAGGACGCGCCGAGAACCGGCCTTCCTTCATTCGGGGTTCATGCCCCTGGGCTATGCTGACAGCCTCTCGTCTTCCGGCCCTCCCCTTCACGCATGCCCACCAGCCCCTGGTACACCCTGGACACCGCCGAGCCGCAGCCACGGCTGGCGCTGCGCGGTGCCTGGCGCATGGTGCATCTGGCCGAGATCGAGCAGGCCTTGCGTGAGCTGCACGAGTTGCCCGAGGCGCTGAGCGTCGATGCGGCCGAGCTGGCCGAGATCGACTCGGCCGCCGCGCTGGTGCTGCTGCGCGCCCTGCCCCCGCAAGCGCGCTGGCAGGGCCTGGCCGAGGTGCAGGCGCGCATCATCGAGCGGGTGCGCGAGCATCTGCAGGCAGCCAGTCCGCCGGCGGCGGCGCCCGCGCCGACGGTGCTGGCCCAGCTCGGTCGCCAGACCCTGGCCCTGCGCGCGCTGCTGCTGGGCCATCTGAACTTCTTCGGCGCCACGATGGTGGCGCTGGGCGAGGCGCTGCGGCGTCCGAAGCTGTTGCGCCTGCGCGAGCTGACCGTGCAGGTCGAGCAGACGGGGCTCAATGCCGTGCCAGTCGTGGCCCTGGTGACCCTGCTGATCGGCGTCGTGATCGCCTATCTGCTGGGTCTGCAGGCCGAGCAGTACGGGGCCAATATCTTTGTCGTCGACGGCGTCGCCATCGGCGCGACGCGCGAGTTCGCGCCCATCATCGTCGCGGTCATCGTCGCCGGCCGCTCCGGCGCCTCCTTCACCGCCCAGCTCGGCGCGATGCGGCTGACCGAAGAAACCGATGCGATCCAGACCCTGGGCCTGTCGACCATGCAGGTGCTGGTGCTGCCGCGCGTGCTGGCCCTGATGCTGGTGCTGCCGCTGCTGGTCTTTGTCGGCGATGTGATGAGCATCCTCGGCGCAATGGCCATCGCCGATCCGATGCTGGGCATCACGCCAGGCGCCTTTCTGGCGCGGCTGCGCGAGTCGCTGGACCTGCGCCATGTGCTGGTGGGCCTGTCCAAGGCGCCGGTGTTCGCGCTGGTGATCGCGGTGATCGGCGCCCGCATGGGCATGACGGTGGGCAAGGACACTCGCGCGGTCGGCGCGGCCACCACCTCGACCGTGGTGCAGGGCATCGTCGCGGTGATATTGCTGGACGCCGGCTTTGCCATCCTCTTGCAGAGCCTGGGCTGGTGATGGCGAGCGAGCCCGTCATCGAAGTCCGCGACATCGTCACCCGCTTTGGCGCGCAGACGGTGCACGAAGGCGTCAGCTTCACGGTCGAGCGCGGCACCCTGGTCGGCATGATTGGCGCCAGCGGCACCGGCAAGTCGGTGCTGCTGCGCGAGATGATAGGCCTGCAGCGGCCGACGGCCGGCCAGGTGCGGCTGCTGGGCACCGAGATGTGGAATGCGCCAGCCGATGAGCTGGCCGCCGTGCGGCGGCGCTTCGGCATGATGTTCCAGGACGGCGCGCTGTTCTCCTCGCTGACGGTGGCGCAGAACATCGCGGTGCCGCTGACCGAGCACACGACGCTGGACCCCGCCACCATCACCGCCCTGGTCGCGCTGCGCCTGCACCAGGCCGGTCTGCCGCCGGAGGCCGGGGCCAAGATGCCCAGCGAGCTCTCGGGCGGCATGCGCAAGCGCGCGGCGCTGGCCCGCGCGATCGCGCTGGAGCCCGAGATCCTGTTCCTGGACGAGCCGACCTCCGGGCTGGACCCGATCACCGCGCGCGCCTTCGACCGCCTGGTGCGCTCCCTGGTCGATGATCTGGGCCTGACGGTCTTTCTCGTCACCCATGATCTGGACACCTTGCTGGGCTCGGTCGACCGGCTGATCGCGCTGGCCCGATCCAAGGTGCTGGCCGATGGGCCGGTACAGCAGGTGATGGCCATCGATGACGAATGGCTGCGCGAGTATTTCTCGGCACGGCTTACTGTTGAAGGAGCAAAAGACAATGGAAGCTGAAGCCCGCTACACCCGGGTCGGCGCGATCGTGCTGGCCCTGCTGGCGGCCCTGATCGTCGCGGTGCTGTGGCTCAGCAAGGTCGGCGGCCAGGGCGATTTCAAGCGCTATGCGATCCACTTCGAGCAGCAGGCGCTGGACGGCCTGCAGGTCGGCGCCGATGTCTCGCTGCGCGGCATCAAGATCGGCCGGGTCGAGGACTATTCGCTGGCCACCAGCAAGTTCAACCGGGTGCGGGTCGAGCTACGGGTCGACGGCCGCGCGCCGGTATTGACCAACACCGTGGCCGTCGTGACCCGCAACTTCGTCACCGGCATCGCCGCGATCACGCTGATCACGCCCGAGCCGCCCGGCGAGCCGCTGGTGCAGGTGGCCGAGGGCGAGACCGTCCCGCTGATCAAGGAAGGCCGCTCCGATCTGGATGTGATCACCGGCCGGGTCCAGCAGGTCGGCGAGATGGCAGCGACGACGCTGTCCAGCGTCAACCAGCTGCTCAGCAGCGAGAACCGTGACGAGGTGATGGCGACGATACGCAATCTGCGCCAGCTCTCGCAAGGCCTGAACAGCCGGCTCGGCGCACTGGATCGCACGCTGGCGCAGACCGGCGCGGCGGCCGAGAGCGTGGGCCAGGCCGCCACCCAGCTGAGCGGCTCGGGCGAGCGCATCACCGCGGTGGTCGAGCGCATGGGCAGCCGCCTGGACGGCACGCTGACCGAGACCGAGCGCACCCTGGTCGAGGCGCGCCAGGCGCTCAACCAGGCGGCCAAGGCGGTCGAGGCGTTGCAGACCCAGTCGGTCGCGACCGCGCGCCGGCTCGAGGACACGGCCAGCGGCGTCGACGACCAGCTGAGCGTGGCGATGTCCGAGCTGCGCCTGTCGATCGACGCGGCCACCCGCGTGTTCGACCGCCTGCGCGATCCGCGCGCGGCCCTGCTGGGGCCGAGCGCACAACAACTCGGCCCCGGAGAGAAAAAGCCATGAGCGCCACCCATGAAGAAGGCCATCTGCGGCGCCGGCTGCTGCTGGGCCTGGGCCTGTCGCCGCTGCTGAGCGCCTGCGTCTCGGTGGGCGGCGGCGATGCGCCCTTGCAGGCCCTGTACCGACTGCATGACGAGGGCGCCGGCAGTGCCGAACGACTGCCCGCCCCGCTGGTCGGCGCGCTGCTGATCCAGCAGTTGCCGGCCAATGCGATGGCCGACACGGTGTCGATGGCCTACTCGAAGCGAGCCCATGAGTTCGCCTTCTACCAGCAGGGCAGCTGGGTCGAACAGCCGGTGCGCCAGGTGCCGCGCCTGCTGCAACAGCGCCTGGAGGCGCGCGGCATTGCCGGCGCGGTGGGCCTGCTGGGCGACCCGATGCGCGCCGACTGGCTGCTGACCGTGGGCATCTCCAGCCTGCATCACGAGGTCGGCAGCGAGCCCGGCAGCGCGAAGCTGGCGCTGACCCTGGAGCTGTTCGACCGCCGCAGCCGCCAGCGCGTCGCGCGCCGGCGCTTCGACGCCGAGGTGCCCGCCAGGAGCGCCAGCGCCG
>NZ_JAQOWX010000095.1:0-21080 GCF_028462495.1 Paucibacter sp. XJ19-41 | reverse complement strand
CGAGATCGCCCCCGCCGCCGTGGCCCGCACCTTCGCGCAGCTGCCAGCGCTGCAGCCGCTGAACGCGCAGACCGGCGCCCACCACGCCGCCGCCTGGGCCACGCCCGACGGCGACCTGCTGCTGGTGATGGAAGACGTGGGCCGGCACAACGCGCTCGACAAGCTGCTGGGCCGGCGCCTGATGGACGGACAGCGATGCGACGATGGCGGCGGTTTCGTCATCATGTCCAGCCGCGCCAGCTACGAGCTGGTGCTCAAATGCGCCCGCCTGGGCGTGCCCGCACTGGCCACGATCTCGGCCCCGACCACGCTGGCGGTCGACATCGCGCGCCGGACCGGGCTGCAGCTGTATGGCTTTTGTCGGGGGGAGCAGGCAGTGTTGTATGCGGGGTAGTGGCCTCACAGGCGGCCTACCGCCGGGGCATGCCTCCCGCTGACGGGCGGTGGCCGCGCAGGATGGGTCAGATCCCCCGCAGGGACGATTGACGCGCGGTGCACGCTTGCCTCCAATCAGCAGCATGAAAGACGGCACAGTCACCTACCCTCGGGCAGCTCCCAAGGGTCGGACCCACCAAGGACACGTAAGCTGGCTGTGCCGCTTTTGTCGGATTTGATAGCAATGTCCAAGTACACAGACGCACAACGGGAAATGAGCGCCGGCGCGGCTCCCAGGCCGATCCGGGCAGACTTGATATACGGACAGGCCGCTGTGATAAATGGCATGGCTGTCTCCCTATAACACGTTGAACGGCAGAAGGCACAGCCAAGTGAAATCGAGCGACCGCGATTTGAAGAAGAACTGGAAGTTGCAGCAGCGTGAATTAGCGCGCGCGGCTTTTCCGGCGGCCAATTCAGTCCTTGAATCACTGTTTGACTTCGTCGAATCAAATGTGGACAGCCACGGCTGCAATCACTCGCTACGCTTCACGACCCGATGGGTAAGTGAGCACGAGCAGCCCGAGAAATCAGTTCTCGAATGGCTTGCGGCCCATGGCGGCAATTGCGATTGCGAGGTGGTTGCTAATGCTGCTAATCACTGGGAGCAAAACCGCTAATGGCAACTGCCGTTCAACCCTTCATTGCAGCGGACCTGCGCCAGCTTCGCTGGCTGGTCCGCTGAATTCAAACGTTAGGTCGCATATGCCCACGTTCTTCCGCCTGATCTCTGAGTACTTCTGGGTCATTGCGTTGGCGTTCGGAGCGCTCAACCACACGAGAGCTCGCAAGCAGTTGGCTTCGCTGAACGGTGGTGGCTTTGAGAGCGTAGGGCACCGCTACTTGAAGTTGTTCACCGTTGGAGTGAATCTGCCTTGGGTGGTCATGGGGGCAGGTCAACTGCTCGGGTACACCCCAACGGTCTGGCATTACTTCAGGCCACAAGACGAAAACCCGTTTGTCATCGCATGGCTCTCCGTGGTCTTCGTCCTATCCCTCGCATATGCGTGGTGGGTTCTATTCTCGGGCGGGGCGGAGAAGGTCCGCGATCTGAATCTCATGGTGGCGCTGGGGCAGAGTGCGACCAAGCCGCCCTCGCTTATCTTCATCAAGTCAATGGCTGCGCTCGGCGTGCTGTTCTTCCCAGTGTGGTTGTACATGGCAGCATCGATGAATGCACCTCTACCAAAATGATGCGACCTAACCCCTCCTTCAAGCGGACGCCTGACGGTGCCGCTTAAGTCAAACGTTGTGCGTCGCTAGGTTGGTGACCGAGATGATCGACTGTTTCATTCCGCAGATTGAGGCTGCTCAAGCGCAAGGAGCCGTTGTCTTGCTCAAGTGGGACGGGGAAAGGCCGAACCTTCGCTGCACAGTGGTCATCACGCGCCAGGACACAGACTATGTTTGGCGCAAAGACTGTGAGGGTGTTGCGGCGGGATTGGCGGAGGCGCTTCAAGACTACGAGGCCAAGCATGCTCATTGAATCTGGCTGCCCTTCACGCGCAACGCACAACCTGTCATTCGAGCGGACCGCCTTCGGCGTCCGCTCACTTTCACGTTGGGCATCACCATGAACTCATCGCCCTTCGCGCCGGGCAATTCGCCTGCCACAAATCGGCTGTTCAGAATCACTCTCCATGTTGGTCGCGGCACGAACACCGACATGCCGGAGCCAATGGTCGGAGCCTTCGTACCTGTATTCGTGGCAGCCCTCGATCACGAGGACGCAGCTCACCGGGCCGTCGCGAATCTCACAAGGCGTGGCTTCACGTTCATTGACATCGCCGACCGCCAAATCCATGAGATGGACGCCACCAAATGGGATGAGTTTGTCCAAGATGCGTGGCCTGACTTCAGTGGTCACTTCCCGACGCAGCACGAGGTCTTGTCCGAGTTGTCGTCAGAACTTCTGTTCACGGGGCCGTTTGCGGGCTACAACGCACAGAGCGATGCCCAACCCTTTGCTCCAGCGGACGGCTTCGCCGCCCGCTGAGCTTGAACGTTCGGCCGCACCGCTATGTTGAAGAAGATCGTCGCAGTCGCATCCTCGCTAATTGCCGCTACTTCGTTCGGTCAAGGGAAGCCGCCCGCTCCTCCGATCAACTTGAATCAAGCCATCGAGAACCCCGCGCTTGTCGCTGCGATGAGCCGTGTGGCTAAAGACGGTTCGGATTCGGCCAAGGACGCATTGCTTCAAGAGTTGCGGCGCGCAAACTATTTGGCTGCAATGTTCGCTGACGGCATGAAGACCCAGGAAAAATCACCCGGCGTGAAAGAGGTCGCCAAAGGCAGTAAGTTCGGCGTCTTGTCCGCCGGGAAGGACGGGAAGAACTACCTCGTCCTGTTTACCGACTGGCAGGCTCTGCGGGCCTACACACAGCTGGAAGTCTCCGGCTGGGTACTTCCCGCCAAAGATGCATGGGCCTTTGCGCTCCAAGGGGCAACCTATGACGGAGTCGTTATCAATCCCGCACACAACGCACTGCCTCTCGCTAGGCCCATGCTTGAGTACTTGGCGAAGGAGCAGAAGCAGTGAGTGCCCCATGCGGCCGAACCCGTCATTCCAGCGGACCGCCTACGGCGGCCGCTGAATTCAATCGATAGGCCGCCGAACCACGACCCCGCCACATCCGATGCAACTCAATCAGGTCACACTCCCCGCAGTCGACGTCGAGAACTCTGTCAAGTTCTACTGCGGTCTGGGCCTCCGAGCCATCGTCAGCGCCTTGCCGCACTACGCACGGCTTGAGTGTCCTGACGGAGGTTCAACTTTCTCCCTCCATCAAGTCAGCAAGCGCCCGGAGCCATCGGATGTCGTCGTGTATTTCGAATGCGAGGACTTGGATACCAAAGTGAGTCAGCTGCAATCAGCCGGCTACACCTTCCACCAAGAGCCTAAAGACGAATCTTGGCTGTGGCGTGAAGCACGCCTTCTCGACCCTTCGGGCAATGTCATCTGCCTTTACTGGGCCGGCGAAAACCGTCGACACCCGCCTTGGCGGATCTTGGAGTGAACTCTTCCCCGCCCAGCCTCACCCCGCCTGTATCAACCCCTTGGTGCCCGCATCGCTGTCGGTCCAGCTGTCCTCGCCCTTCAGCCGGCGGTCGCCCTGGATGCGGAAGGTGATGGTGCCGGACTTGAACACCAGGCCGCCGTCGCTGCGCTTGGCCTTGACCGGCTTGCCGTTCACCCAGACACGCTCCTTGGCATCGATGCGTATCGTGGCCACCGTGGCGCCCGAGTCCGACTTGGCGACCCATTGACCGGCATAGGGCGTGGCGGCCGACGGGGCGGCGGTCTGGGGCGCGGCGTCCGAGGCGGCGCCGCTGTTGTTGCTGATGATGACGAAGCCGGCCTTGGCGTTCTCGGCCTTGCTCTTGCGGATGTC
Source organism: Paucibacter sp. XJ19-41 (assembly GCF_028462495.1). Lineage (NCBI taxonomy): Bacteria > Pseudomonadati > Pseudomonadota > Betaproteobacteria > Burkholderiales > Sphaerotilaceae > Roseateles > Paucibacter sp. XJ19-41. The sequence continues at coordinate 17,253 of NZ_JAQOWX010000095.1, read as the reverse complement.
GCAACCCTGGGCTTCGCTGAGCTGGGTGCAGCCGGAGCGTTCCAGCTGCTGCGCGTATTTGGCGTTGATCGCGTAGGCGCTGGAGTGAAGCGCCAGGGCCGCGACCGCCATCAGCGAGGCGATGATCACGGAGGCTGTCTGACGTGAGCTTGCGTTCATGGATGGCATCCTTTGCTGCATTCGGAACTGCGGATGGTGCGAACCCAGGGCCGATCACTGAGGATAAGGCCGCCGTGCTGGGGCGTTCGAACATTGTCTGGCATGGGCCACGAGAACGATGAGCACAGCGCGCCAGCCATCACCGCGCCGAGCCCTGCAGCGCGATGCAATTCCCTTCGCTGTCCAGAAACTCCGCGACCCAGCCGGCGCCGGGCACGGCGGTCACCGGATACAGCACCGAGGCCCCGGCCGCGACGGCCACTGCCAACGTGGCCTCGACGCTTTCGACCCCGAAGTAGATCCGCGCGCCGGCCCTGCCCGGCATATAGCTGTCGCCCTTGGCGAGGGCGCCGGATGCGCCCGGCGCGTCGTCCTGCCAGGGAAACAAGGCCATCTCGTTGCCATCGATCCGGGTCCGCTGCAGCTCGATAGCGAACACCTTTTCATAAAAGGCCACGGCTCTATCCAGATCCCGCACGGGGATCTCGAAGTAGTTGACGAGGTTGATAGGCATGTTTGACTGTCGGCGTTCTTGCTTGCTGCGGCGTGCCTTACAACAGCCCAAAAAGCGTCGTCATGGTCACCAGATAGAACAGCAGACCAGCCGCAAACAGGCCGGACTTCGTGATCACCCGCTGGCCATCGCGCCGGAAGGACAGCGCTCCGGCCGGTCCATAGATGCGCGACTCGTCGCCTGCGAACTGTTCGCCGCGCCAGCGCCCCAGCGTCAACAGCCGCACCAGCGCACGGCCGGTGCCGACCAGCAGCAGTTCAACAAACGACCACGCAAGCAGGTTGAAAACAGATTCCATCAGCCCCTCCCTTGGGACCAGGCCTTTGTGGCCGATGCTGCAGTCTAGACGCTCGAGCCCCTGTAGCCCGCCCCTTCACGCGTCGGTCGTTCAATGCATCTGCACGGAGCATTCAGCCCGAACGCCTGTGAACGGCTGGCCGCTTGACTAACTTCAAGGATGACGACCGATCAGAAACCACCAAGAGGTGCCACGATGGAATTGCCCGACACGTCCGGCCTCGGCGCTGATGCTGCACAAGACCATCACGGAGGCGCTTCTGACGAGAGCGGGCCGGTCGGTGGGCGGTCTTCACGGCGAGCTTTTCTCTCTGCCGCGCTGCTGCTTGCCGCCGGCCCGATCTCGGCGTCGCCAGCGGGTTCGTCCGGCAAGCCGAGGATATTGGCCGGCTACTTTGGCGGCGCCATCGAGTCAGGCGGGGCTCTGGAGAAAAGAGTGATCGATGTCCTGTGGCCGCAGGCCGCAACCCAGATCTGCTGGATGCCTTGGGCCCGGGCGATGATCACCGCCGCGCGTGGCAACTGCCTGCTCTTCCCCCTGGCCAGAACGCCGGAACGGGAATCCGCATGGCAATGGCTGACCCCGCTCGCACGCGACCGCCTGGTGCTGGTGCTCTCTCCCGAGGCGGCCCAGCGTGGCCAGGAACTGGCCGACCTCCGAGCGCTGAAGGTGGGGTCGGTGCGAAGCGCTTTCGTACTCGGGCGCTTGACGGCGCTGGGACTCAAGAACATCGATGTGGCCCCTGCCGAAATTGCGAACGCCAGAAAGCTGACATTGGGCCGGATTGATGCGTGGGCCACGGTGGCCAGCGTGGCGTCCGCGATGAAGCAGAGCCATCGGCTCCCCGCCGGGGCCCAGATCCTTGCGCTTGATTCGACCTCGTTCACGATGTGGCTCGCTGCGAGCAGCGACCTCGATCCCGCGACGCTGGTCAATGCGTCCAAGCAAGCACGAAGATTCGAGAACGATCTGCTGCCGGAAGCCTTTGATTCAAGAAGCTGAGGCGTCAACACACCCCGCCTCGCTCAACGAGCGCCCGCCTGCCGCCCCTCGAACCAGCGCCCCAGCAAGGCCCGCTCCTCGTCCGTGATCTGCGTCGCATTGTTCAGCGGCATGATCTTCTGCACGACCGCTTGCTGGTAGATCGCCTGGGCATGCTGCTCGATCAGCGCCGGCGTGTGCAACTGCATGCCCTTTTGGGCCAACTGGGCGTTATGGCACATCGCGCAGCGCTGCTCGATCACGGCCTGCACCTGGGCCAGGGTCGGCGCGGGGGCCGCTGTTGCGCCGGCAGCGTCCGGCTTGGCCGGTGCCATCCAGACGATCAGCGCGGCCAGCAAGGCCAAGGCCGCGACGATCAGGCCCCAGGCGTTGACCCCTTTGTGCCGCTTGACGAACCAGGTCCGCACCAGCACGCCAACCGCCATCAGCAGCACCAGCACCAGCCAGCCCTGGGCATGGCTGTAAAGCATGCCGTAATGGTTGCTGAGCATCGCGATCAGCACCGGCAGCGTGAAATAGGTGTTGTGCACGCTGCGCTGCTTGCCGCGCTGGCCGAACACCGGGTTCACCGGCCGGCCGGCGCGCATATCGGCAATCACCTGCTTCTGGCCCGGGATGATCCAGAAGAAGACATTGGCGCTCATCATCGTCGCCAGCATCGCGCCGATGATCAGAAAGGCCGCGCGGCCGGCGAACAGCTGGCCGGCGCCCCAGCTGGCCGCGACGACAAAGACCGCGATCAGGCCCAGCACCAGGCCGTCATTGCCGATGCTGCCGTCTTTGGTGTGCCCAAAGCGGCGGCAGATCTGGTCATAGACCAGCCAGCCGACCGCCAGGAATCCCAGCGCCGCCGTGATCGCTGCCGCTGTTCCATGCTGAAAACTGCCCCAATCGAACACCCGCTTGTCGATCAGAAAGCTCTCGGCATTGAAGAGGTAGAGCACGACGAACAGCGCGAAGCCGCTCATCCAGGTCCAGTAGCTCTCCCAGTAGAACCAGTGCAGATGCTGGGGCAGATCGGGTGGCGCCACCAGGTACTTCTGCGGGTTGTAGAAGCCGCCGCCGTGCACGGCCCACAGCTCGCCGTCGACACCCTTGGCCTTCAGATCGGCCGCCGCAGGCTTGAGCAGATGGTTGTCCAGCCAGACGAAGTAGAAGGAGGCGCCGATCCAGGCGATGCCGACGATGACATGCAGCCAGCGCAAGAGCAGATTGGCCCAGTCGAGCAGATAAGTTTCCATGCAGCAGCACCCAGCGGACGATGGGCCGGCCCACCACTGCGGGCGCTGTGAACCGGCGAAGCATCGCGCTGACCGGATGGCTGCACCCGGGCGCCGCGGCGATGTGTGAGCAGAAGTGTATACAGTTTTGCTTCACACCATCGCCGCGACCCGGCGGCTCTCAGCGCCGCTCAACGGCGTCTTGCGCGCCAGCCCAGCAGGCCCAGGCCCGCCAGCATCAGCATCACGCTGGCCGGCTCGGGCACCGGGTTCAGCACGATCAGGCGCGAGTTGCCGAAGCCGGAGTCCTCAGCGACAAGGTAGATGATGCCTTTCTCGTCCACCGTCACGCCCTCGATCGCCTGCTGGGTCAGGCCGCTGAGGTCGAGGCTGGAGAGGATCTGGCCGCTGCGGTTGACCTCGACCAGGCGCTGCGATTCCAGGCTCAGTATCAGCAGATGGTCGGCCGCCGCCGTGCCGGCCAGCGCATCGACCGAGGCCAGGGTCTGCACATCGGACAGGCTGGCCAGGCCCAGCAGCGCCGGGTTGAACAACGCGCTCATCGTCGAGACGCCGGTCGCGAAGTTCAGACCACCGGCCAGCACGGCCTGCGGGCTGCCCTGCTTGACGGTGACGAAGCTGCCGCCGTTGCGCGGGTCGTAGCTGATGCCCTCGGTGCCCAGATTGCCGGCATTGCCGCCAAAGGACACCGACTGGGCATTCGCCAGATTGATGCTGCCACCGGCCTGGTAAGTGAAGCGGTGCGCGTCCTGCGGCCGCTCGTCGACCACCACCAGCTGGCCATTGCCCAGATAGGCCAGGCCCTCGGCGTCGTGGTGCGTGCTGTTGGCCGGCCAGCCGGAGAAGCGCATGCTGCCCAGAGTCTGGCCGGTCAGCGAGATCTCGACCACGCCCAGGCCCTCGTCGCCGACGAAGAACAGGCTGTTGCGGTCGCGCGCATAGGTCACGGCCGAGGCTTCCAGCCCCATGCCGCCCAGCGTGTCGAGCGCGTAGTTGGCGCCGAGCTGGTAGCGCGCCAGATCGAGGCCGGCGGCCGAGGCGCCCAGTGCACCCACGGACAGGGCCAGCGCCAGCAGGGTTTTCTTGATGCTCATGATCGTGCCCGCCTTTTTGCTTACTTCGCGCGGCGGCGTGCCACGCCGGCCAGCAGGGCCAGGCCACCGATCAGCAGCGCGTAGCTCGAGGGCTCGGGCACGGCCAGCGCGAACTGGCCCGGGTTGCCGATGCCGCCGTCCAGCGACAGGCGCGAGCCGAAGGCATCGCCATCCGAGGCCAGCACCCAGCGGGTGGGCGTGGTCTGCTGCAGATCGGCCAGGCTCAGCGGGTTGCCGCTGCGCGTGTCGGCCCGCACCGTGCCGCGCGCCTGGTCGCCATAGGTCAGGCGGTCGACCAGCTGGCCGGCACCGTCGAACAGATTGATCTCGTCGGCGCGACCCAGATTGGTGCCGTTATTGCCGATCACCTTGACGCTGGCGGCCAGGCCCCAGGCGGCACGGAAGTCGGCCGCATCGGACTCGGCCAGTATCACCGACTCGCCGGCACCCACCAGGCCGAAGCCCGACAGATTCACGACACCAGCCAGGCGCGAATCGTCGTCGAAGGACCAGCCGCTGAAGTCCACGGCCGTGCTGCCGAGGTTGGTGAACTCGATGAATTCCGAGGTGTTGTAGAGCCACTCGGTGATCTGCACCTGGGCCTGTGCAGCGAGGCTGCCCAGGCCGAGAGTGGCGGCGATCAGGCTGTTGGAAATCGTCTTGCGCATCATCTTGAGCTCCTGGCTTGCTGGTTGTGACCAAAGTCGGCAAGTTAGGAGGCCTCGATGACAGGCCGGCGACAGCCCGATGACTTCCCCCTCAGATCGGGGGGCCGGTCGCCAGCACGCCCGGTGGCGACAATTCCATGCCCACCACCGCGCGGGCATAGAAATAATTGTTGCGCGCGCATTCGCTGAGCAGGTCCAGCGCGACGCAGCCCTGGGCATCGCAGGGGAAGGCATAGCCGCGTCCGCGATCAAAGAGACTGGTGAAACGCAGCTCGTAGCGCGGCGCTGCGCTTCGGGGTGATGAATCGAGCATCTGCTGCTCCTCATGACGCCGGAAATGCGCAGCGCCAACTTTGGGGCGAAACCGGCACTTCTTGCGGCTGCGATCGATCGACCCGATCAAGCGCTGGCTCAAAGGCCACCGCCCACAAGCCCAGAGTGCGCCGATGCCGAGGCGGCGTCGGTGCGCTGTCGCACCGAGTCAGCCCCAGCCCTGCAGCAGTTGCGCCACCACCGCGACCGCGATCACCTCGGGCTGCTTGCCGCTGATGCCGGGCACGCCGATCGGGCTGGTGACCTGGGCCAGCTCGGCCTCGGAAAAACCGCGTGCCAGCAGGCGCTGGCGAAAGCTCGCCCATTTGCTCTTGCTGCCGATCAGGCCCACATAGGGCAGATCGCCGCGCTCACGCTGGCGCTGCAGGCAGGCGGCGACCACATCGAGGTCCTCGGCATGGCTGAAGCTCATGATCAGCACCTGGGAGCCGGGGGTCAGGTCTTGCACCGCCGCCTGCACCGGCTCGGAGTGCTCGGCGACCACCTTGTCGGGCAGCTCGGCCGGGAAGATCTCGTCGCGGCTGTCCACCCACAGCACCCGGGCCGGCAGCCGGCCCAGCAGCGCGATGATGGCCCGCCCCACATGGCCGCCGCCGAACAGCGCCACCGGCATCAGACGGTCTTCCTGCGCCAGCCGCGCCCGCAGGCCGCCGATATCCGCCGCCCCCAGCAGCTCATAGCGCAGATACACGACGCCGCCGCAGCACTGCCCCAGGCTGGGGCCCAGTGCATAACGGCGCAGCGGCTCGGCCACGACCCCGGCCGCCAGCGCGGCGCGCGCCTGGGCGATCGCCTCGAACTCCAGCTGGCCGCCGCCTATGGTGGCGAACAGCCGGTCGGGCGTCAGCGCCATCCAGGCCCCGACCTCGCGCGGTCCGCTGCCTTCGACCCGTTCGACCGTGACCAGTACCGCAGGCTCGCGCGCCAGCGCCCGCTGCAGAAGCTGCCAATCGCGCATGGCCGGTCAACTACCGCGATAGGTGGAATAGCTCCAGGGGCTGGCCAGCAGCGGCACATGGTAGTGGCCGGCCACATCGGCGATGCCAAAGTCCAGCGGCACCTCGTCCAGGAAAGCCGGCTCGGGCAGTTGCACCCCGCGCGCCTTGAAATAGGCCGCGACGCCGAACACCAGGCGGTAGCGCCCGGCCAGCAAGGCCTGACCCTCCAGCAGCGGGCCGTCAGCGCGGCCGTCGGCATTCAGGCTCAGGGTCTTCAGCTCGTGGACCTCGCGCCCGTCCAGGCGGTACAGGGTCACGGCCATGCCGGCGGCCGGGCTGCCGTGCATGGTGTCCAGCACATGGGTGGTGAGCTTGCCCATCGATTGTTCCTCCGAGTTCAAGCGGCAAAGTGTATACACTTCGGAACACAATGCCCGCCAAACCTCTTGAACCGGTCTCCGACCGGGCCGCCGAGTCCGTCACAGCCACCGACCGGATCGCCGACTCGATCACCCAGGCCATCGTCGAGCGTCGGCTGATGCCCGGCACCAAGCTGGCCGAGCAGCAGATTGCCGACATCTTCCAGGTCTCTCGCACGCTGGTGCGTCAGGCGCTGAACCAGCTCAGCCGCGATAGGCTGGTGACGCTGGAGCCGGCGCGCGGCGCCTTTGTGGCACAGCCCAGTGTCGAGGAGGCGCGCCAGGTTTTCGAGGTGCGCAAGATGCTGGAGGCGGCGATGATCGGCCAGCTGGCCGCCACCATCACCACGGCCCAGATCGCCCAGCTGCGCGCCCATCTGAAGGCCGAGCGCGAGGCGGTGGCGCATACCGATGTCAGCGGCCGCACCCGGCTGCTGGCCGATTTCCATGTGATCCTCGCGCGCATGCAGGGCAATGAGGTGCTGGCCCAGCTGCTGACCGATCTGCTCTCGCGCAGCTCGCTGATCGCCTTGATGTACCAGAGCAGCCACTCGGCGGCCGAGTCGCAGGCCGAGCATGAGGCCATCGTCGACGCACTGGAGCGCGGCGACAAGAAGGCCGCGCTGAAGCTGCTGGAGGCGCATCTGGGCAATGTCGAGGCGAATCTGCGGCTGAACCCGCGTGTCAAGGATTTGAAAAGCGTGCTGCAAGCATCATGAGCATCAACACCCGCTACCCGAGAGATTTGATCGGCTACGGCGAGAAGCCGCCGCATGCGCAGTGGCCGGGCCAGGCCCGCATCGCCGTGCAGTTCGTCCTGAACTACGAGGAAGGCGGCGAGAACTCAGTGTTGCATGGCGACGCCGGTAGCGAGCAGTTCCTCTCCGAGATGTTCAACCCGCCGGCCTTCCCGGCGCGGCATCTGAGCATGGAAGGCATTTACGAGTACGGCTCGCGGGTGGGGGTCTGGCGCCTCTTGCGCGAGTTCGAGAAGCGCGCGCTGCCGCTGACGGTGTTCGGCGTGGCCATGGCGCTGGAGCGCCATCCCGAGCTGACCAAGGCCCTGGTCGAGCTGAACCATGAGATTGCCTGCCACGGCTGGCGCTGGATCCACTACCAGGGCATGGACGAGGCCACCGAGCGCCAGCATATGGAGATCGGCATGGACCTGCTGCAGCGCCTGACCGGCGAGCGCGCCTCCGGCTGGTACACCGGCCGCGACAGCCCCAACACCCGCCGCCTGGTGGCCGACTACGGCGGCTTCGAGTACGACAGCGACTACTACGGCGACGACCTGCCCTTCTGGCTGCAGGTCAGGAAGAGCGACGGCGCATTGGCCCCGCACCTGGTCGTGCCCTACACGCTGGACTGCAACGATATGCGCTTCGCCCTGCCTCAGGGCTTCAGCCATGGCGACGAGTTCTTCGAGTACCTGCGCGACAGCTTTGATGTGCTCTATGCCGAGGGCGACGAGGCCCCGAAGATGATGAGCATAGGCATGCACTGCCGGCTGCTGGGCCGACCCGGCCGCATGCGCGCGCTGCAGCGCTTCCTGGACCATATCGAGAAGCATGACCGCGTCTGGGTGTGCCGGCGCGTCGACATCGCGCGGCACTGGCGCGCCACCCATCCCTTCGATGCCAACACCGCTTTTGTCTGGGAGTGAGGCCGCCATGCTGACCCTGACCCGTTTGAACGCCGCCAGCGATGCCGACTTCGTCGCGCTGCTGGACGGCACGTATGAGCACTCGCCCTGGGTGGCCGAGCGGGCCGCCGCCGCCCGCCCCTTCGCGACCCTGGCGCAGCTGAAGCTGGCCCTGGCCCGCGCGGTGCGCGAGGCCAGCCGCGAGGAGCAGCTGGCCCTGATACGCGCCCACCCCGAGCTGGCCGGCAAGGCCATGGTGGCGAAGTCGCTGACGGCCGAATCGAGCAAGGAGCAGAGCAAGGCCGGCCTGACCGCCTGCACGCCCGAGGAGTTCGCCCGCATCCAGCAGCTCAACGCCGACTACAGCGCCAGGTTCGGCTGGCCCTTCATCCTCGCGGTGCGCGGCCCCCGGGGGCAGGGCTGGCCCCGCAGCGAGATCATCGCGACCTTGGCGCGCCGGCTCGCCGGCCCTCCGGCCTTCGAGCGGGCCGAATGCCTGCGCCATATCCACCGCATCGCCGAGATCCGCCTGAACGACAAGTTCGGCGCCAGCCCCGCGCTGGGCGAGCAGGTCTGGGACTGGGCCGAGGCCCTGGCCGTGCATTCCGACCCCGGCTTCAAGGAGCGCGGCGAACTCACGGTCACCTATCTGACCGAGGCGCACCGCGCCTGCGCCGCGCAGCTGCAGCAGTGGATGCTGGACGACTGCGGCTTCGACGAGGTCAGCCTCGACGCGGTGGGCAATGTGGTGGGCGTCTATCACGGCGCCGAACCGAATGCGAAACGCCTGCTGACCGGCAGCCACTATGACACGGTGCGCAACGGCGGCAAGTACGACGGCCGGCTGGGCATCTTCGTGCCCATGGCCTGCGTGCGCGAGCTGCGCGCGCAGCGCCGGCGCCTGCCCTTCGGCATCGAGGTGGTCGGCTTTGCCGAGGAGGAAGGCCAGCGCTACAAGGCCACCTTCCTCGGCTCGGGCGCGCTGATCAAGCAGTTCGACCCGCGCTGGCTGGATCAGCTGGACGCCGACGGCGTCTCCATGGCCGACGCGATGCGCGCAGCCGGCCTGCCGGCCACCTTGCGGGCCATCGCCTCGCTGCAGCGCGATGCCGCGCAGTACCTGGGCTTTGTCGAGGTGCATATCGAGCAGGGTCCGGTGCTCAACGAGATCGACCTGCCGCTGGGCGTCGTCACCTCGATCAACGGCAGCCTGCGCTACCAGTGCGAGATCGTCGGCATGGCCTCGCATGCCGGCACCACGCCGATGGACCGGCGCCGCGACGCGGCGGCTGCGGCGGCCGAGCTGATCCTGTTTGTCGAAAAGCGCGCCGCCTCGGTGCCCGATGTGGTCGGCACCGTCGGCATGCTGCAGGTGCCGGCGGGCTCGATCAACGTGGTGCCGGGCCGCTGCCTGTTCAGCCTGGATCTGCGCGCCACCACCAACGCCGCGCGCGACGCGCTGGACGCCGATGTGCGCGCCGAGCTGGCCGCCATCTGCGAGCGCCGCGGCCTGAGCTTCACGCTGGAGCAGACCATGGCGGCCGATGCCGCCCCCAGCGACCCGGCCTGGCAGGCCCGCTGGGAAGCCGCGGTGCGCGCCCAGGGCCTGCCGGTCTACCGCATGCCCTCGGGCGCCGGCCATGACGCGATGAAGCTGCACGAGGCCATGCCGCAGGCCATGCTCTTCCTGCGCGGCGCCAACGCGGGCATCAGCCACAACCCGCTGGAATCCATCAGCGCCGACGACGCGCAGCTCTGCGTCCAGGCCTTTCAAAGCCTCTTGCACAACCTCGCCGAAGAATGCCGCCCATGAACGCTCGCTACGAACAACTCGATCGGTGGATAGACGCGCATTTCGACGAGCAAGTGCGCTATCTGCAGGCCCTGGTCCAGGTGCCCACCGACACCCCGCCCGGCAATAACGCGCCGCATGCCGAACGCACCGCCGAGCTGCTGGCGGCGATGGGCTACACGCCCGAGCTGCATTCGGTGCCCCAGGCCGAGGTCAAGGCCTATGGCCTGGAATCGATCACCAATCTGATCGTGCGCCGATCCTTTGCGCCCGATGGTCCGGTCATCGCGCTGAACGCGCATGGCGATGTGGTGCCGCCCGGCGAGGGCTGGACACACGGCCCCTATAGCGGCGAGCTTGTGGACGGCAAGCTTTACGGCCGCGCCGCCGCCGTCAGCAAGAGTGACTTCGCCAGCTACACCTTTGCGCTGCGCGCGCTGGAGTCGCTGAATGCGCCGCTGAGGGGCGGCGTCGAACTGCACTTCACCTACGACGAAGAGTTCGGCGGCGAGCTGGGCCCGGGCTGGCTCTTGAAACAGGGCCTCACCAAGCCCGATCTGCTGCTGGCCGCCGGCTTCAGCTACCAGGTCGTCACCGCACACAACGGTTGCCTGCAGATGGAAGTCACGGTACACGGCAAGATGGCGCACGCCGCCATTCCCGACACCGGCGTCGACGCGCTGCAGGGCGCGGTCGCGATCCTGAACGCGCTGTATGCGCAGAACCTCGAATACAAGAAGGTCACCAGCCGGGTCGAGGGCATCACGCACCCCTATCTGAACGTCGGCCGCATCGAGGGCGGCACCAACACCAATGTCGTGCCCGGCAAGGTCGTGCTGAAACTGGACCGCCGCATGATTCCCGAGGAGGATCCGGTCGCGGTCGAGGCGAGTATCCGCGAAGTGATTGCCCAGGCGGCCGCCAGCTATCCCGGCATCACGGTCGAGATCAAACGCCTGCTGCTGGCCCGTGCGCTCCAGCCGCTGCCCGGCAACAAGCCCCTGGTCGAGGCCTTGCAAAAGCATGGCGCGGCGGTCTTCGGCGAAGCGATCCCGACCTCGGGCACGCCGCTCTACACCGATGTGCGCCTCTATGGCGAGCAGGGCATCCCGGCCGCGATCTACGGCGCCGGCCCGCGCACCGTGCTGGAAAGCCATGCCAAGCGGGCCGACGAGCATCTGGTGCTGGAGGACTTGCGGCGCGCGACCAAGGTCGTCGCGCGAAGCTTGTACGACTTGCTGCAGGCCTGAGGTACACAGAAAAAAAGCCAGCCGCTCCGTGATGCTGCCGCTGCTCTACAGCTACCGCCGCTGCCCCTATGCGATGCGGGCCCGCATGGCCCTGCTGCAGGCCGGGCTGCGCTTTCGCGTCCACGAGATCGTGCTGCGCGACAAGCCGGCCGAGCTCCTGGCCCTGTCACCCAAGGGCACGGTGCCGGTGCTGCGGCTGAGCGATGGGCAGGTGCTGGAGCAGAGCTGGGACATCATGCGCTGGGCGCTGGCGCCGGCAGATGCGGACGGCTTCTGGCAGCGCGCCCAGACGGCCGAGAATCTGGCGCTGCTCGGCATCAACGACGGCGAGTTCAAGCACCATCTCGACCGCTACAAATACCCTGATCGCTATCCCGACGAGACGGCTGACCGCAGCCAGCATCGCGACCACGCCGTGGCGGCACTGCTGGCGCCGCTGCAGCAGCGGCTCCAGGGTCAAGCCTATCTGGGCGGCGCCTCGCCTTGCGCCAGCGATCTGGCGATCTTTCCCTTCGTTCGCCAGTTCGCGGCGGTGGAGCCCGACTGGTTTGGCGATGCGGCGCAGCGCGCGCGGTGGCCGGCGCTGCAGCGCTGGCTGGCGCAGTGGCTGGGCAGCGCGCTGTTCGCCGCCTGCATGGTCAAGCTGCCGGTCGGGCAGGCGATGGAGTTTCCGGCACCGGCCACGTGATCGGATCGGGCCTGACGATGACCTCGCAGGTCATCGCCACAAACCACAAACTCGCGCACAGTGGAGCCATCAACAACGGAGCCCACCCTATGCCCGCCTTCGCCATCGCCCATCTCCGCGACGTCCAATTCGGTCCGGACATCGTTCACTACCTGGAGCGCATCGACGCGACGCTGGCGCCCTTCGGCGGCCAGTTCCGCGTGCATGGCGCCAGCGCCGAGGCGATGGAGGGTCAGTGGATCGGCGACATCGTCGTGGTCGAGTTCCCCGACCTGGCACGCGCCCGCGCCTGGTACCGCTCCGAGGACTACCAGGCCATCGTGCCGCTGCGCAGCCGCAACGCGATCGGCGAAGTGATCCTCGTTGACGGCGTGGACGGCGGGCACCGGGCGACCGACATCCTGGCGGGCGTGGGTGCCTGAACAGGGGTCAGGTCTTGCCATGGCGGGGCGGGTCACAATGCCGCCCGGGTATTGATCGATGCATGAATCATCGACGGCCCGCCGGCCCGCTCCTCCCGACCACCCGCCATGACCCCCTGCCCAGGCGCCAGCGCCCAGCTTATTTCCACCCGCGTGCCGCACCGGGTCCGCACCGCCACCGTGCGCGACGATCTGGTGGGCTGGGTGCTGTCCGGCCGCAAGCGCCTGTCCACGCCCTTCGGCGAGACCCGCTTTGCCACTGGCCAGGTCTTCGTCATCCCGCGTTCGACCCAGTGGGACATGATCAACGAGCCCGCCGCAGGTGGCCACTACGAAGCACGCATGATGGGCTTCGCGCCGCCGCTCATCGAGCGGTTTCACGAGCGCTTTGCCCAGTTCACCGCGACACCGGCCGTGCAGAGCTGCGCCAGCACGGTGGCGGACGAGGCCTTTGCGGCCAGCTTCGACCATGCGACCGCGGCGCTGCTCGATCCCGAGGCCTCGCAAGCCCTGCGCGAACACCGCGCGCTCGAGGTCCTGCTGCTGCTTGCGGAGCGCGGCCTGGTGTTTGCGCCGGCGCGCGAGCTGGGCTGGACCGACCGCGTACACCGCCTCGTCGGCCAGCGCCCCCATGCCGCTTGGACGGTGGACGAGGTCGCCCGCGCATTTCATCTGAGCGCCAGCACCTTGCAGCGCCGGCTGGCCGATGAAGCCACCTCGCTCAGCCGCTGCGTGCGCGAGGTCAGGCTGGAGGCCGCGATGGCCCTGCTGCAGGGTTCGGACCTGCAGGTCTCGGAAATCGCAGCTCGCTGCGGCTACGACTCCCACAGCCGGTTCTCGGCGGCATTCCGCCAGCGCTTCGGCTACGCGCCCTCACATCTGCGGCCCTGAGCCGCAGCGCACAGCGAATGACGCCGTCGGGCTAGCGCGGCGCGTTTGATCGCTGCATCATTCGGCCTCCTCTCAACACGGAAGGCCCCATGAAACACACGCTTGTTGCTGGCGCGCTGCTCGTCACCGCCACCCTGACCCACGCCGCCGGTTTCCAGCTCAGCAGCCCCGACATCAAGTCCGGCGGCACGATCGACCCGCGCTTCGAGTTCAATGGCTTCGGCTGCAGCGGCGATAACAAATCGCCCGCCCGGCAATGGCGCGGCGCGCCCGCCGGCACCAAGAGCTTTGCGGTCACGGTCTACGACCCGGACGCCCCCACCGGCTCGGGCTGGTGGCACTGGTCAGTCATCAATCTGGGCGCCGATGTCAGCGAACTCAAGCCCGATGCCGGCGCCGTCGGCGGCGCCAACCTGCCCAAGGGCGCCAGCCATGTGCGCATCGACTACGGCGTCGCCGGCTGGGGCGGCACCTGCCCGCCGCAGGGCGACAAGCCGCACCGCTACATCTTCACCGTCTACGCGCTGAAGACCGACAGGCTCGAACTCCCCGCCGACGCCACCGCCGCGCTGGCCGGCTACATGATCAAGGCCAACGCACTGGGCCAGGCCAGCTTCACCGCGAAGTACGGCCGGGCCAAGGCCAAGCCATGAGCGCGGCAAGGACCGACACTGGCCTATTGCTCAACACGCTGCGGGCACTGGAGGTCGAGCTTCATCGGCCAGAGGTCCGTGGCAACGCGGCACGGCTGCATGCGCTGCTGCACCCGGATTTCGAGGAAGTGGGCCGGTCCGGCCGCCAATGGGGCCACGCCGACACGGTGGCCGCCCTGCTGTCGGAGTCGGTGCCGGTCGAGGGGGTCTCAGACCAGTACGCCATGCTGCCACTGGGACCCGATGCTGCCCTCTTGACCTACCGCTCGGCCCATCGCCAGGCCGATGACGGCCTGAGCCGGCACACGCTGCGCGCGTCACTGTGGGTCCGCGTCGACGGCGCCTGGCAGATGCGTTATCACCAGGGGACGCCGGCGGCCGAGGTCTGGTAGGGATGCGTATGGGCTTTGACGCACTCAGTCCATGCGCTCGACCAGATGGCTGCGATTCGCCTGGGGCTCGAAGGGATCGGGCCAGTACTCGACCAGCCGGCTGATACGGCCCTGCTCGATGGTGAAAAAGGAAATCGGCTCGGCAGACTGGGTGCCATCCGTGAGGCTGACCTGGGTCACGACGGCGTCGCCCTGAGACAGCAGGCGGTTGATCCGGAAATGCCAGCGGCCGCTGCTCGGGTACTCGCTGTTCATGCGAGCGAAGTTGTCGGCGCCGCGGATGCGCTCACGCGATTGCGGCCACTCCAGCACGAAGTCCTGGGACAGGACCTGCTTGACCGAGTCGAAATCGTTGGAGGCCATCAGGCGCCAGAACTCTCGGACGATGGCTTCGGGGGTGGTGTTCATCGGGTGATATCCAAACAAGTGCCTGCAATCGCATCAGGGCCAGATGCAAAAAGCGCAGGCCCGTCCTCGCTCCCGTCAGAACCTCACTGTACCGAAGGCCCGGACCTCCGCACCGGACGCGGACCGTGACGCAGGGTCAGCAAGGTTCCGAGGCTCAGCGCGACGAGCGCGAAGCCGGGGCCGCCCAGCGCGCCGACATGGTCGACCAGCAGGCCGCCGAAGATGGCGCCGCTGGCGATCGCGATCTGGAAGGCCGCGACCAGCAGGCCGCCCGCACCCTCGGCCTGATCGGGTGCGGCGCGCACGATCCAGGTCTGGAAGCCGACCGGGAAGGCGCCGAAGGCAAAGCCCCACAGCGTGACGGCGACGGCGGTGACCAGCACCGAGCTGCCGGCGACCAGCAGACCGGCCGCGAGCACCGCGATCAGCGCGCCGCCGCTGACGATGGCCATACGCTCGCTGCGCTGGGCGATCCAGCCGCCGGCGAAATTGCCGAAGAAGCCGCCGATGCCATAGCCCAGCAGCACGGCCGTGATCGCGCCGACCGACAGCTGGGTGACCTGCTCCATCAGCGGGCGGATATAGGTGAAGCCGGCAAAGTGCCCGGAGATCACCAGCAGCACGGCCAGCAGCGCCATGCGCACATTCGGCCGCCTCAGCAGCTCGCCCAGCACGCGCAGATCGGGCTTGTCGCGCGGCGGCAGTGCCGGCAGCGTGAAGAACTGCACCAGCAGCGTGATCACGCTGACCACGCCGGCCGCGACAAAGGCGCTGTGCCAGCCCCATCGATCGCCCATCCAGGCCCCGATGGGCGCGGCGCCGACGGTGGCGACCGAGACGCCGGTCAGTATCAGCGACATCGCGCGGGCAAACAGCGGCTCGGGCACCAGGCGCAATGCCAGCGCGGCCGACATCGACCAGAAGCCGCCCAGCGCCACACCCAGCAGCACCCGGGCAGCCAGCAGCAGGGCCAGGCTGTCGGCCAGCACCGTCAGGACGTTGGACAGCAGCAGCAGCAGGGTCAGCGCCAGCATCACGAGTCTGCGGTCCAGCCGGCGCGTCAGCAGCGGTATCGCCGGCGCTGCGACCGCGCCGATCAGAGCGGTCGCCGTGACCGCCTGGCCGGCGGCGCCATCGCTGACGCCCAGGTCGGCCGCCATCGCGGTCAGCAGGCTGGCCGGCAGGAATTCAGCCGTGACCAGGCCGAACACACCCAGCGCCAGCGAGAGGACGGCGGGCCAGCGGGCGGCGGCGGGGGCGGCGGCCGCGGGTTCAGGGCTGCCAGGCAAGGCCACGGCGTTCGGAGCGAGGGTCGCGGAGCAGGTCGAGGAAGACACGTTGTGGGCCTATGTGATGAACTGAGCACCCAGCTTAGAGATAAGATTTCGGCGTTTCCATGCCGGAATAGCCGAAATGCTTGATCTTTTATCCAAGCCTGCCCGCAGCCCCTCGCCCGAGCCGGCCCCGGGCCCGCGCGATATGCTGACCGAGATCCTGCGCGGCCTGCGCCTGGACGGCGTCGAATACGGCCGCTGCCTGCTGCAAGCCCCCTGGGCGGTGGCCTTCCCGGCGCAGCGCGCGGCGCGCTTTCATTTCGTCGGCAGCGGTGGCTGCTGGTTGCGCACACAGACCAGCGAGTGGCTGCAGCTGCAGCCGGGCGATGCGGTGCTGCTGCCGCGCGGCAGCTTCCACATCATCGCCAGTGCGCCCGAAGTGCCGGCGGTCGATGTCGACTCGCTGGCCCGCGTCGCGGTCTCTGAGAATATCTACCTCGTCGGCGGCGACGCTCACAGTGCCGGCACGCCGGCCGCCATCGATCCCGCCGCAACGCCCGACCTGATGTTCTGCGCGGCCCTGCGCTTCAATCTGGACCCGCTGCATCCGCTGGTGGCGATGATGCCCGAGCTGATGCTGGCCGGCGAGCTGGCGCAGCGCGATCCCACCGTGCCGGCGCTGCTGGAGGCGATGGAGCGCGAGGTGGCGCTGGAGCGTATCGGTGCCTGCGGCCTGCTCCCACGGCTGGCCGATGCGCTGGCGGCCAGCGTGATACGCGCCTGGGTCGAATGCGGCTGTGGCAGCTCGACCGGCTGGGTCGCGGCGGTGCGCTGCCCCAAGATCGGCCAAGTGATCGCGGCCATCCATGCCGACCCCGAGCGCGACTGGAGCGTGCCGGCCCTGGCCGAGCTGATGGGCGCCTCGCGCTCGAGCTTCGCCGAGGCCTTCACCCGCACGATGGGCGAGAGCCCGGCGAAATATGTCGCGAAGGTCAAGATGTTCCAGGCCCGGCGCTGGATCAGCCATGAGGGCATGCGCATTGCGGTGGCCGCCGAGCGCCTGGGCTATGACTCGGAGGCCTCGTTCAGCCGCGCCTTCAAGCGCATCATCGGCCAGCCGCCCAGCAGCGCCCGGGCCGAGCAGCAGCAGGGCCGCGCGGCGCCGCGTCGGC
>NZ_JAQOWX010000094.1:0-22120 GCF_028462495.1 Paucibacter sp. XJ19-41 | reverse complement strand
ACTTCGGGGACTTCTTCATGGCTCCATTCTCTACAGTTGGAGCCTCCTCGAAACCCGGGGCGATTCAAGTGGGTTGTGTCGTTCAAAGCCGTGCCGTTGCGCATCGGGTTGATGCAGAGGCGCTCGACGCTGCGCTTGCACGGAGCAGGCATCTGAAGTGTCTGCTGCTTGCGTATGTGGGGTTCTGTATGAACCAGATCACCCTGGCGGTCGCTTGCGCCCCTCGGTATACCACCGTTCAACGACTGGCCCGGTGGCTGCTCGCGAGCTGCAAACTCATGGATGCAGACACCCTTTCGTCGACTCAGTACGCGCTGGCGACAATGCTCGGCGTGAGCAGGGGGCAACTCAATCGAGCGGCCAGTGAGTTGCAGCGACGGGGTGTCGTTCAAGTTGGCCGAGGCGGGTTGACGGTGTTGAACGCCACAGGCCTTCGAGAGATTGCATGCAGCTGTGACACCGGGGCCCAAGCCATGACCCGCTAAACAACGATATTCATGCCCTCTAATCGGCCAAGATCGACGCCAGCATCGCGCGCATACATCGCGATCTCGCTGACGGTGGTCTTGCTGATGCCCAAAGCGGCAGCCACCTGCCTGCCGGGTGCTGAGGCTGGCGTCGGCCAGCAGTTGAAGTGCTTGTCTGATCTTGCTCATGAGGACCCTTGGTGTGGGCATCGCCTCTCCCGGCCAAAGCCGGGCAGCCTATGCCTCGTTGGGTCACTCAGGACACCCTCCCGGTGTCCGCGATCAGTTTGGAATGCTGTCCGCCATCAGCGTGGAACGGTGTCCGCCATCACGGCGGAATGCTGTCCGCCATCAGAGCGAAACGGTGTCCGCGATCGCGTGGAATACGCACCCGCAGTACTGCATGGCAGGCCATCATCCAAGTGCTGGAATCGTCGGACGACCCTGCGGATATGAAGCTTGCAAATGCGGTTCGTGGCTACATGACGGGCGGAAAAGGCCCGCCGCTGTGCGCGAGCCACGCATAGTCCGCGCGGTGGAACTACCTGATTTGGATCGAGGAAGTCGCTGAGCCCGTCCGAGTCCATTTCTTGCGCTTCGGGCGGGGATCGGCGCCAGCCTTGCGTCGCCCAGCTCTGCTGCTTACTGTGATGGTGTTGGACTCCGGCGGCTGGGCGGCAACTCCGCGATGGCTGACGATTGGCCATGCCGCCAAAGCCGGCTTGGCCCGAAGCCATTCAGGCCATGGTCGTCGCCAGTCGCGGAGCAACGACTGAGCTGCAAAATTTCCCCCAGTCTTCCATGAGGAGGCGACGTTTAGCCAGCATATCGCCACGCAGATAGGCTGCAACTGTCTGGTTTGCCTCGCTGTGTGCCAGTGCTTTGTCGTAAACCTTGAAGTCGTGGTCGGTGGTTTCCGCAGCCCAATCGGTCAGGGTTGATCTGAAACCGTGCACGGTCACACGGCGGCCTTCCATCCTCGGATCAATCCAGGTCTTGGGTTCGCGCTCGTCCATGTTGCCGATGACATTCAACATCGAAGTGTTGTAAAGCCCGACGCCACGCCACTGAAAGACCAACGGGCAACTGTCCAAGCGGTGGGGCTTCATCAACTGAAGGATATCCATAGCCCGGGCTGATAGGGGAACCCGCATGGGGAACTTGCCCTTCATGTGTTCCGTTGGGACTGTCCAGAGTTGCCTTTCCTCATCGATCTCGCTCCACGTGGCCAAGATGATGGGATTGGTCCGCATGGCAGTCAGGATGGCGAACTCCAGGGCCATTGCCGGAGAGATCGAACGGCGGAACTTGATGTTGGCGTCTTGGATCTCGTGTAGCCGCGTCATGAAGGCACCCATCCGCTCGTAGGGCAGGGAGGGATGATGGCCTTCGTCTTGCACCTTGTCTGGAGACGAGAGCAGATGCTGGAGGTTTGCTTTCCAGACTGCTGGGTTGTCGCCGCTGCAGTAGTTCTTCACCTTGGCCCAGCCCCACACAGCTTCCATCCGAGAGCGGACCCGGGTGGCGGTCTCGTTGATCTCAAGCCAGATCGGCTTGAGGACGGCAAAGACATCGTGCAGGGTGATCTCGTCCACCCACTTGTCGCCTAGCAAGGGATAGGTGTAGGTGGAAAGCGTGGTTCCCCACTGCGCGGCGTGTTTAGCGTTGGTCAGTTCGGGGATCTTGACGTCGGCAACGTAGGTCTCGCAGCACCAACTCCACTTCTTACGATCGCTCCGTGCGCCCTCTTTGGCGAGCAGCGCACTTCTCTCTGAATTGCGGCTGTCGATCGGATCGACCCCTGAAAGCAATCTCGTGCGGTGTGCCTTGGCCAATTGGCGGGCCGCTTCGAGGTCAATGGAATGGAGCGGCCCGAGCCCCATTTCGCGGGACCGCCCCTTCAAGCGAAAGCGAAACAGCCAACTCTTGGCGCCGCCTGGGGAAACCTGAAGGTACAAATTTCCCCCATCTGCGTAGTAACCAGGCTTCCTGGTGTTCTTTACGACCAGCGGACTCAGTCGGTGGATGACATGAGGGCCTTGCTTGGTTGCCATGGTGACTTCTCCAAAAAGTCTACCCACAAAATTCCGAGGATCTCGAAATTTCTACCCACAAAGCTTACCCCCAATCCCACCCACAAAAAAGTGCGGGAAGCAACAGGATGTTGCGAGGCGACCTGGGATGTCCTCTTGGGGTGGTGGGGGCCTTTTTCCTATGAAAAGGACGAAAAAAAGCCGTCCTTGGGACGGCTTTGGACTTCTTGAGAAGTGTGTCTTGGCGGAGAGGGCGGGATTCGAACCCGCGGTGGGGATAAACCCACACACGCTTTCCAGGCGTGCGACTTAAACCGCTCATCCACCTCTCCGAAGCCCGCCATCATAGCGCAGTTTTGATCCGGCTTGAGCGAAAGTCGCTTCGCTCGATGGGCGCGCAAGTCGCACAGCGGACAGCGGTGCCGCCATGGGCGCGGCTACGATAGCGGCGCCGGCGCAGGCCGGCACACGTCTTCAGGGCGGGGCGGAATTCCCCACCGGCGGTAGGCCAGCGCGAGCTGGTGAGCCCGCGAGCGCTCGGACCTCCCCGGTTCGAGGTCAGCAGATCTGGTGCGATGCCAGGGCCGACGGTCACAGTCCGGATGAAAGAAGATGTGCCAACAAGCGCTCGTTGCGGCGTGGGCGACTGTTCGCCCGCGCGGCGTCGGGTGCTTGTTTGCGCGCCCTGAAATGTCTTCTCTCACCTTTCACGAGGAGCGTTTCAACATGTCTCAACACGCTATTTCTACCCCTTTGCACCCCGACGCTGCGGCCTGCAGCGAGCAGGAGATCCTGCGCATGCCCGCACGCCTGGCGGCGGCGCTGATCGCGATGCGCGCCGGCAAGCCGGTGCTGCTGACCGATGACGACGACCGCGAGGACGAGGCCGATCTGATCATCGCGGCCGAGCGCCTGAGCGAGGCCTCGATGGCCCTGCTGATCCGCGAGTGCAGCGGCATCGTCTGCCTGTGCCTGCAGGACGCACAGATCGAGCGGCTGGCGCTGCCGCCTATGGTGGCCAATAATGAAAGCCGCTTTGGCACGGCCTTCACCGTCAGCATCGAGGCCAGTCAGGGGGTGAGCACCGGTGTCAGCGCGGCCGACCGGCTGACGACGGTGCGTGCGGCGATCGCGCCCGATGCGGAGCCGGCCGATCTGGCGCGACCCGGCCATGTGTTCCCCTTGCGCGCGGCGCCTGGCGGCGTGCTGGCGCGGCGCGGCCATACCGAGGGCTCGGTCGATCTGGCCCTGATGGCGGGCCTGTCGGGTGCGGCGGTGCTGTGCGAGCTGATGAATGCCGATGGCACGATGAGCCGCGGCCAGCAGGTGCTGGACTTTGCCCATCACCATGGCCTGCCGATGCTCAGCATTGCCGAGCTGGCCGACTACCGGCAAAAGGGCTGGCGTCAGGCTGCTTAACCGGATTTGTGGCCCTTCATCAGGGCCATCGCGGTGCCGATCAGGCCGCCGACCTCGCTCATATTGCCCGGGACAATCATCGTGTTGTTTTTCTGGGCCAGCTGGGCATAGGCATCGACGGCCTTTTCCGCCACCTTCAGCTGCACGGCCTGCTGGCCGCCCGGTTGCTCGATGGCGGCGGCGATCTTGCGGATCGCGTCGGCGGTGGCGTCGGCCACCGCGGTGATCGCGGCAGCCTCGCCCTGGGCCTTGTTGATCTCGGCCTGTTTCTCGCCCTCGGAGCGGGCGATGGCGGCCTCGCGCTCGCCGGTGGCGATATTGATCTGCTCCTGGCGGCGGCCCTCGGAGGCGGCGATCAGGGCGCGCTTTTCGCGCTCGGCGGTGATCTGGGCCTGCATCGAATGCAGGATGGCCGGCGGCGGGGTCAGGTCCTTGATCTCGTAGCGCAGCACCTTTACGCCCCAGTTCAGCGCGGCCTCGTCCAGCGCCTCGACGACCGAGGTGTTGATGATGGCGCGCTCCTCGAAGGTGCGGTCCAGCTCCATGCGGCCGATCACCGAGCGCAGGGTGGTCTGGGCCAGCTGGGTGATCGCGACGATGTAGTTGCTGGAGCCGTAGCTGGCGCGCATCGCGTCCGTCACCTGGAAATAGAGGATGCCGTCCACCGTCAGCTGGGTGTTGTCCTTGGTGATGCAGACCTGGCTGGGCACGTCGAGCGGGATTTCCTTCAGCGAATGCTTGTAGGCCAGGCGGTCGACAAAGGGCACGAGGAAGTTCAGCCCCGGTGTCAAGGTCGCATGGAACTTGCCCAGGCGCTCGACCACCCAGGCGTTTTGTTGCGGCACGACCTTGATCGAGCGGGCCACGAAGATGGCCGCGATGACCAGCAGAACCAGTGCGATTTCCATGAATGAGGCTCCCTCTTGGTGATGGTGTCAGTGATCCAGCAGCAGGCAGCTGCCCTCGACCGCGCGTATCACATAGCGACCGGCGACAGGGGTGTCGCTGCCCTGGTAGCGGGCCTGCCAGTCGGCGCCGCGGTACTTGACCGTCGCGCGGCCGCCGGGCTGCCAGTGATCGACCTGCACGCTCTGGCCGATGTCCAGATTGACATCGGGATTGGCGTTGGCGGGGGCGGCCTGGCCACGGGCGGCGCGCTTTTGATGCCAGAGCACGACGGCGGCGCCGCCGACCACGGCGGCTGTGGCGATCTGCGCCGTCAGGCCCAGGCCCAGATGGGCGGCCAGTGCGGCAGCGGCGGCGCCGACGGCAAGCATCAGCAGATAAAACGTGCCGGTGGCCAGTTCTATGGCCACCAGGGCGCCGGCGATCAGCCACCAGACGGTGGCCTGATTCATGTCCATGTCACCTCCCCAAGCTCATGATGTGAATCGAGTGTAGTGCCCGGGCTCGTGCGCTTTGTGAGACAAAGCGCGAAGGCGCGCGCGCACGGGCAATGCTTGGCCCTACACTTCGCGCCTTCTGTTTTTTTTGCCCCAGCCCTTTGGAGGCCCCGAATGCTGCGTTTTCGCTTTCCGATTGTGATCATTGATGAGGACTACCGCTCGGAGAATACGTCCGGTCTGGGTATCCGAGCCCTCGCTGATGCGATCCAGAAAGAGGGCTTCGAGGTGCTGGGCGTCACCAGCTACGGCGATCTGAGCCAGTTCGCCCAGCAGCAGAGCCGGGCCAGCGCCTTCATCTTGTCGATCGACGACAACGAGTTCACGCCCGGCCCGGAGCTCGATCCGGCCGTGCTGAGCCTGCGCAAATTCATCGAGGAGATCCGCTTCAAGAACGCGGACATCCCGATCTATGTGTATGGCGAGACCCGCACCTCCCAGCATCTGCCCAATGATGTGCTGCGCGAGCTGCATGGCTTCATCCATATGTTCGAAGACACGCCGGAGTTCGTGGCCCGCCACATCATCCGCGAGGCCAAGAGCTATCTGGACGGGCTGGCGCCGCCGTTCTTCAAGGCGCTGATGGACTATGCGCAGGACGGTTCCTACAGCTGGCATTGCCCTGGGCACTCCGGCGGCGTGGCCTTCCTGAAGAGCCCGGTGGGTCAGATGTTCCACCAGTTCTTCGGCGAGAACATGCTGCGCGCCGACGTCTGCAATGCGGTCGAGGAACTCGGTCAGCTGCTGGACCACACCGGCCCGGTGGCGGCCTCGGAGAAGAATGCGGCGCGCATCTTCAATGCCGACCACTGCTTCTTCGTCACCAATGGCACCTCGACCTCCAACAAGATGGTCTGGCACCACACGGTGGCGCCGGGCGATGTGGTCGTGGTCGACCGCAACTGCCACAAGAGCATCCTGCACGCCATCATCATGACCGGCGCGGTGCCGGTCTTCATGACCCCGACGCGCAACCACTACGGCATCATCGGCCCGATTCCCGAGAGCGAGTTCTCGCCGGAGTCGATCAAGAAGAAGATCGCGAAGAATCCGCTACTCAAGGGCGTGGATGCCAAGAAGGTCAAGCCGCGCATCATGACGCTGACGCAGAGCACCTATGACGGCGTGCTCTACAACACCGAGACCATCAAGGCCAAGCTCGACGGCTGGATCGATACCCTGCATTTCGACGAGGCCTGGCTGCCGCATGCGGCCTTCCACAACTTCTACGGCAGCTTCCATGCGATGGGCAAGAACCGCCCGCGCCCGAAGACCGCGATGGTCTATGCCACGCAGTCGACCCACAAGCTGCTGGCCGGCCTGAGCCAGGCCTCGCAGGTGCTGGTGCAGGACTCGCAGAACGTCAAGCTGGACAAGCATCTGTTCAACGAAGCCTATCTGATGCACACCAGCACCAGCCCGCAGTACTCGATCATTGCCAGCTGCGATGTCGCGGCGGCGATGATGGAGCCGCCCGGCGGCACGGCCCTGGTGGAAGAAAGCATCTCGGAGGCGCTGGACTTCCGCCGCGCGATGCGCAAGGTCGAGAAGGACTATGGCAAGAAGGACTGGTGGTTCAAGGTCTGGGGCCCGGACAAGCTGACCGAGGACGGCTTCGGCAAGCCGGCTGACTGGATGCTGAAGGCCAACGAGAAGTGGCATGGCTTCGGCAATATCGCCGCCGGCTTCAATATGCTGGACCCGATCAAGTCCACCATCATCACGCCCGGCCTGGACATGAGCGGCAAGTTCGCCGACAGCGGCATCCCGGCCTCCATCGTCACCAAATTCCTGGCCGAGCATGGCGTCGTGGTCGAGAAGACCGGCCTGTACTCGTTCTTCATCCTGTTCACGATAGGCATCACCAAGGGCCGCTGGAACACCTTGCTGACCGCCTTGCAGCAGTTCAAGGACGACTACGACAAGAACGCGCCGCTGTGGCGCATCATGCCGGAGTTCGTGGCCGCCCAGCCGCGCTACGAGCGCATGGGCCTGCGTGATCTGTGCCAGAGCATCCACGAGGCATATGCCAAGGGCGATATCGCGCGCCTGACCACCGAGGTCTATCTGTCGGACCTGGAGCCGGCGATGAAGCCCAGCGATGCCTATGCCCATATCGCGCACCGCAAGACCGAGCGGGTGGCGGTCGACCATCTGGAAGGCCGGGTCACGACCTCCTTGCTGACGCCTTATCCGCCCGGCATCCCGCTCTTGATCCCGGGCGAGCGCTTCAACAAGAAGATCGTCGACTACCTGAAGTTCACCCGCGAGTTCAATGCCAAGTTCCCCGGTTTTGCCACCGATGTGCATGGCCTGGTGGAAGAGAAGGGCGAGGACGGCAAGTCGACTTACTACGTCGACTGCGTCTCGGCCGGCTGAGTGGTAAGCCTCTCGCCCAGGGCATACCTGGGCGATCCCCCGAGGGGATGAAAAAGCGCCGGCTTGACCGGCGCTTTTTTCGTTCGGCCGCCCTTGGGAGCGGCCCGGCGGGCGGCGGCTTACTCTGCCGACATGGCGACGTGGCTGAAGCCGCCGTCGACATAGATGATCTCGGAGCTGATGCCGCTGGACAGGTCGGAGAACAGGAAGGCGGCGGTGTTGCCGACATCCTCGATCGTCACATTGCGCCGGATCGGTGCGCTGGCGGCGAACTGGCTCAGCAGCTTGCCGAAGTCCTTGATGCCCGAGGCGGCCAGGGTCTTGATCGGGCCGGCCGAGATGCCGTTGACGCGCACGCCCTTGGCGCCCAGTGAATGCGCCAGATAGCGCACGCTGGCTTCCAGCGAGGCCTTGGCCAGGCCCATAGTGTTGTAGTTGGGCACATAGCGCTCGGCGCCCAGATAGCTCAGTGTCAGCAGCGAGCTGCCTGCGCGCAGGCGCGGTGCGGCCAGCTTGGCCATGGCCGGGAAGCTGTAGGCCGAGATGTCGTGGGCGATGCGGAAGTTCTCTCGCGTCAGTCCGTCGAGGAAGTCGCCGGCGATCGCTTCGCGCGGCGCGAAACCGATCGAGTGGACAAAACCATCAAACTCGGGCCAGGCCTCGCCCAACTGGTCGAAAAGCGCCTGGATCTGGGCGTCGTCCGACACATCGCAATCAAAAACGAGCTTGGAGCCGAATTCGGCGGCAAACTCGGTGATGCGCTCCTTGAAACGCTCACCCTGGTAGCTGAAAGCCAGCTCGGCCCCCTCGCGGTGGCAGGCTTTGGCGATGCCGTAGGCAATCGAGCGGTTGGACAGCACGCCCGTGATCAGCAGTCGCTTGCCGGCGAGAAAACCCATGGTGGCTCCTTGTCATTAAAATAAGCCTCGGATTTTGGCATGCCATCGGTACTTCGCGAGCGCCGCAGCTTGCGGGCATGGTGCTTGCATAGTACAATCCTGCCTTCGCTGAGGGGCTTTGAAGATTCTTCAAAGGCTGTTCAAAGACTTTTTGGCGAGGCACTGAGGTGGGCGGATTCATCCAGCCCATTTTTTTTGCTTGATCGCTTTTACATACCGACAGTCCTCCAGAGAGCCCGAGATACCCGCTGCATGAGTCAAAGCATGAACTGGCAAGCCGCCGTTGAAAAAACCGTGACCGGTCTGGGTTACGACATGGTGGACTGCGAACGCAGCCCCGGCGGCCTGCTGCGTGTCTATATTGACAAATTGCCTGAGCAGGCTCTGGCCGGCGAGCTGATCACGGTGGAAGACTGCGAGCGCGTGACGCGCCAGCTGCAGTATGTGCTCGAAGTCGAGAACTGCGCCTATGAGCGCCTTGAGGTGTCCTCGCCCGGCCTGGATCGCCCGCTGAAGAAGGCGGCCGACTACCAGCGCTTTGCCGGCCAGGAGATCGAGGTGACCCTGCGCATGCCGTTCCAGGGGCGCAAAAAGTACAAGGGTCTGCTGGAAGCCGCGGGCGAGGGCTGGCGTCTGGTCTTCAATGATGGCAAGAGCGATCAGGCATTGGATTTTTCGCTTGAAGAGGTCCGCGAGGCACGACTGGTGCCGGTGGTGAACTTCAAGGGGCGCGGCGCCAAGCCGGCGCCAGACAAGAAGGCCGGCAAGCCCAGTGCCGTGCCCAAGGATGACAAGGTTGACGGAGGTCCTGAGCAATGAACCGCGAACTGTTGATGTTGGTGGATGCGATTTCGCGCGAGAAGAGCGTGGAGCGCGATGTGGTGTTTGGCGCGGTGGAAGCTGCCCTGGCCTCGGCCACCAAGAAGTTGTATGGCGGCGAGGTGGACATCCGCGTCTCCGTTGACCGCGATTCGGGCGCTTACGAGACCTTCCGTCGCTGGCATGTCGTGCCCAATGAGGCCGGCCTGCAGAATGCCGACGCCGAGATCCTGCTGTTCGAAGCGCAGGAGCAGATCGCCGACATCGAGGTCGAGGACCATATCGAGGAGCCGATCGACTCGGTGCCGATCGGTCGTATCGGTGCCCAGGCCGCCAAGCAGGTGATCCTGCAGAAGATCCGCGACGCCGAGCGCGAGCAGCTGCTCAACGACTTCCTGTCGCGCGGCGAGAAGATCTTCATGGGCACCGTCAAGCGCCTGGACAAGGGCGACATCATTGCCGAGTCGGGCCGTATCGAAGGCCGCCTCAAGCGCGGCGAGATGATCCCGAAGGAAAACCTGCGCACCGGTGACCGCGTGCGCGCCGTCATCCTGGGCATCGACCCGACCCAGCGCGGCCCGCAAATCATGCTCTCGCGCTCCTCGCCCGAGTTCATGAAGGAGCTGTTTGCACAGGAAGTGCCCGAGATCGAGCAGGGCCTGCTGGAGATCAAGAGCTGCGCCCGCGATGCCGGCAGCCGCGCCAAGATCGCCGTGCTGTCGCATGACAAGCGGGTCGATCCGATCGGCACCTGCGTCGGCGTGCGCGGTTCGCGCGTCAACGGCGTGACCAATGAGCTGGCCGGCGAGCGCGTGGACATCGTGCTGTGGTCGGAAGATCCGGCCCAGTTCGTGATCGGCGCGCTGGCGCCGGCGAATGTGCAGTCCATCGTGGTGGACGAAGAACGACATGCCATGGACGTGGTGGTGGACGAGGAAAACCTCGCCATCGCGATCGGCCGTGGCGGCCAGAACGTGCGGCTCGCTTCCGAGCTGACCGGCTGGCGTATCAATATCATGTCGGCCGAGGAATCCGCGGCCAAGCATGAGATCGAATCGGAATCGGTGCGCAAGCTCTTCGTCGACAAGCTCGACGTCGATGCCGAAGTCGCCGACATCCTGATCGCCGAGGGTTTTACCAGCCTGGAAGAAGTGGCCTATGTGCCTATGCAGGAAATGCTGGAAATCGAGGCCTTCGACGAGGACACGGTCAACGAGTTGCGCACCCGGGCCAAGGATGCGCTGCTGACCATGGAAATTGCACGCGAGGAAAAGGTCGAGGAAGTGTCCCAAGACCTGCGCGACCTGGACGGCATGACGCCCGAACTGGTCGCCAAGCTCGCTGACGGCAATATCCATACCCGTGACGACTTGGCCGATCTGGCCGTCGACGAGCTCGTTGAACTGGCCGGCATGGACGAGGCTGCGGCCCGCGCCATGATCATGAAGGCCCGCGAACATTGGTTTGTCTGAGGCAGCGAGATGCCCGCACCAACCCATCATTCGCACAGCAAAGAACGCATAAGTTAAGGATCCAACAATGGCTGTGACTACCGTCGCCCAGTTCGCTGCAGAGCTTCAAAGGCCTGCGAGCACGCTGCTTGAGCAGCTGCAAGCTGCGGGCGTCAAAAAGGCGTCTACCGATGACGCCCTCAACGAAGCCGACAAGGAACGTCTGCTGGACTACCTGCGCACCGCGCACGGTACCGGCGGCGCCGACCGCAAGAAGATCACGCTGACCCGCAAGTCGACCAGCGAGATCAAGCAGGCCGACGCCAGCGGCAAGGCCCGCACCATCCAGGTCGAGGTGCGCAAGAAGCGCACCTTCGTCAAGCGCGATGACGCCCCGGGTGGCTTGGACGAGGCTGGCGCCGCCGCCGCCGAAGAAGCTGATCTGCAGCGTCGCGAAGAGGAAGCCCAGGCTCAGGCCGAAGCCCTGCGCCGCCAGGAAGAGGAATTGGCGATCCGCGTGCGCGAGCGTGAGGAAGCCGAGCGCGCCGCCCGTGCCGCCGAAGAGCAGCGCCGCCAGGACAAGCTGGCTGCCGAAGCCCGCGCTGCCGAGGAAGCTGCGGCCAAGGCTGCGGCCGACGCCGCTGCGGCCAAGGCCGCCAAAGCCAAACCGGCTGCCGCTGCTGACAACTCGGCGGCCCGTGAAGCCGCCAAGGTAGCTGCTGCCGCGATCAACAAGGCGGTGGCCGGTGGCGGGCGTCGTGCCGCGGCCGCTGCACCAGCGCCCGAAGTGGCCGCACCGGCTCCGGAAGCCGCCGCACCTGCGGCGCCCGTCGCCGCGCCGGCTGCACCGGCAGCACCGGTCGAGCCGCCCAAGCCCGCGCTGCGGGTGATCAAGGCGGTCGATGTGGGCGCCGAAGAGAAGCAGAAACAGGTCGACCTGGAGCGCCGCCGCAAGGCTGCCGAGGCCGAGGCAGCGGCGATCCGCGCGATGATGAATGCACCGAAGAAGGTGATGGTCGCGAAGAAGGAAGAGCCGAAGCCGGAGGTCAAGGACGCGGCCAAGGAAATCAAGGGCACGATCCATAAGAAGCCGGGCACGCCGGGCGCTCCCGCGCCGGCCGCTGCCGGGGCTGCCAAGCCGGGCGACAAGAAGTCGGTCAAGTCCGAGAAGCTGTCGAGCAGCTGGGCCGACGACGCCGCCAAGAAACGCGGTCTGAAGACCATTGGTTCGACCGGCCCCGCCGGTGCCCGTCCGTCCTCGGGCTGGCGCGCACCCAAGGGTGGCGCCGGTGGCCGTCGCGGCGGTCGCGATGATCGTGGTGGCGCACCGTCCAACTTCGTCGCGCCGTCGGAACCGGTGGTGCAGGAAGTGCACATCCCCGAGACCATCTCGGTGGCCGATCTGGCGCACAAGATGTCCATCAAGGCCTCCGAGGTCATCAAGCAGTTGATGAAGCTCGGCCAGATGGTCACGATCAACCAGCAGCTGGACCAGGAAACCGCGATGATCGTCGTGGAAGAAATGGGTCACAAGGCCTTCGCGGCCAAGCTGGACGATCCTGATGCCTTCCTCGAGGAAGAGGGCGTCACCGAGCAGACCCACGAGCTGCTGTCGCGTGCGCCGGTGGTCACGGTCATGGGTCACGTCGACCACGGCAAGACCTCGCTGCTGGACTACATCCGCCGTGCCCGCGTGGCCGCCGGTGAAGCCGGTGGCATCACGCAGCACATCGGCGCTTACCACGTCGACACGCCGCGCGGCATGATCACCTTCCTGGACACCCCGGGTCACGCGGCCTTCACGCAGATGCGTGCCCGCGGCGCCAAGGCCACCGACATCGTCATCCTGGTGGTGGCGGCGGACGACGGCGTGATGCCGCAGACCAAGGAAGCCATCCACCACGCGAAGGCGGCCGGCGTGCCCCTGGTTGTGGCGATGAACAAGATCGACAAGCCCGGTGCCAATCTGGAACGCCTGAAGAGCGAGCTGGTGGCCGAAGAGGTGGTGCCCGAAGAGTTCGGCGGCGAGTCGCCGTTCGTGCCGGTTTCGGCCAAGACCGGCGAGGGCATCGATGCCCTGCTGGAACAGGTGCTGCTGCAGGCCGAAGTGCTGGAACTCAAGGCCGCCAAGGATTCGATGGCCAAGGGTCTGGTGATCGAAGCCAAGCTGGACAAGGGCCGCGGTCCGGTCGCGACCATCCTGGTGCAAAGCGGCACCCTGAAGCGTGGCGATGTGGTGCTGGCCGGCTCGACCTATGGCCGCGTGCGCGCCATGCTGGACGAGGACGGCAAGGCCTGTACCGAGGCGGGTCCGTCGATCCCGGTGGAAATCCAGGGTCTGACCGAAGTGCCGCAGGCCGGCGACGAGTTCATGGTGCTGTCCGACGAGCGTCGGGCGCGCGAGATCGCGACCTTCCGTTCGGGCAAGTACCGCGATGTCAAGCTGGCTCGCCAGCAGGCCGCCAAGCTCGAGAACATGTTCGAGAACATCGGTGGCGATCAGCAGACCCTGAGCCTGATCATCAAGGCCGATGTGCAAGGCTCGCAGGAAGCGCTGGCTTCGTCGTTGCTCAAGCTGTCGACGCCCGAGGTCAAGGTGCAGATCGTGCACGCGGCCGTGGGCGGCATCAGCGAGAGCGACGTCAATCTGGCGATCGCCTCCAAGGCGGTCATCATCGGCTTCAACACCCGGGCCGATGCCGGTGCGCGCAAGCTGGCCGAAGGCAATGCGGTCGACATCCGCTACTACAACATCATCTATGACGCCGTGGATGAGGTGAAGGCAGCGATGACCGGCATGCTGGCTCCCGAGCAGCGCGAGGAAGTCATCGGCACGGCCGAGATCCGCGTGGTCTTCGTGGCCTCCAAGATCGGCACGGTGGCCGGTTCGATGGTCACCTCGGGCCTGGTGCGCCGTGGTGCCAAGTTCCGCCTGCTGCGCGAGAACATCGTGGTCTACACCGGCGAGGTCGACTCGGTCCGCCGCGAGAAGGACGATGTGAAGGAAGTCAAGGAAGGCTTCGAGTGCGGTATCAAGCTGAAGAACTACAACGACATCGCCGAGGGCGACCAGTTGGAATTCTTCGAGATCAAGGAAGTGGCCCGAACGCTGTAAGGCGGCGTTGCCCTCAGTCGAAAGACTTGTCAGCAAACCCCGCCTTCCACACGAAGGCGGGGTTTGCGTTTACAGGGCGCCAAGGAGTTGAGCATGCGACATAAACGAGCTATTCCCAACCGCGGTTTCCGCGTGGCCGACCAGATCCAGCGCGATCTGGCCGAGCTGGTCCGTGAGTTGAAAGATCCGCGCATCGGCATGGCCACGGTCAATGCCGTCGAGGTCACGCCCGATTACGCCCATGCCAAGGTGTTCTTCTCGGTGCTGGTCGGCGATCCGGTCGAGACCGAGGCGGCCCTCAACGAGGCCGCCGGCTTTCTGCGCAACGGCTTGTTCAAGCGCCTGCAGATCCACACCGTGCCGACCCTGCACTTCCATTTCGACCGCAGCATCGAGCGCGCGGCCGAGCTGAGCTCGCTGATCCACAAGGCCAATGCGACGCGGGCACTGGACGACGAGCCCGCGCTGCCCGACAGTAGCGCTGGCGAGCCCGCCAAGGACTGAGCCATCGCGATGAACAACCCCGCCCCGCGCCCCAGGATCACACGCCGTGCCGTGCACGGCGTGCTGTTGCTGGACAAGCCGCTGGGCCTGTCCAGCAACGACGCGCTGCAGAAAGCCAAATGGCTGCTGCGGGCGGAGAAGGCCGGGCATACCGGCACGCTGGATCCGCTGGCCACCGGGCTGCTGCCGCTGTGCTTTGGTGCGGCCACCAAGTTCAGCCAGGTCAGCCTGGATGCCGACAAGGCCTATGACGC
The DNA here is from genome assembly GCF_028462495.1 of Paucibacter sp. XJ19-41. Classification (NCBI taxonomy): domain Bacteria; kingdom Pseudomonadati; phylum Pseudomonadota; class Betaproteobacteria; order Burkholderiales; family Sphaerotilaceae; genus Roseateles; species Paucibacter sp. XJ19-41. The sequence continues at coordinate 7,377 of NZ_JAQOWX010000094.1, read as the reverse complement.
GGTGCTGCGGCTGGGCCTCACGACCACCACCGGCGACGCCGAGGGCGAGGTGCTGGAGCAGCGCGAGGTGGCGGTGACGGCCGAGCAGATCGTCGCCGCGCTGGCCGCGCTGAGCGGCGAGATCGAGCAGAAGCCGCCGATGTATTCGGCGCTCAAGCACGAAGGCCGGCCGCTGTACGAGTACGCCCGCGCCGGCATCGAGGTCGAACGCCCGACGCGCCGCGTCACGATTCACTCGATTGACATGCTGGATTGGCAGCATGACACCCTGAGCTTGCGGGTGCGCTGCTCCAAGGGGACCTATATCCGCACGCTGGCCGAAGACCTGGGCAAGATCCTGGGCTGCGGCGCCTCGCTGGGCGCGCTGCGCCGCATCGGCTCCGGCCCGCTGAGCGTGGCCCAGGCCATCAGCCTGGACGCGCTGGCGGCGCTGACCGAGACCGAGCGCGAGGCCTTGCTGCGCCCCCCGGACGCCTTGCTGGCGGACTGGCCCGCGCTGAGCTTGCCCGGCGACGAGGCCGCCCGTTTTCTCACCGGTCTGCGGCGCCGTGTTGCCGTTGCAGATGCGGCGCATGTCAGGGTCTACGGGCCCGAGCCGCATGTGCTACTAGGCAGTGCACACATCAGCGCCGGCGAATTGATCGCCGACCGACTATTGAGCGCTCAGGAGGTTGAAGGCCTCCGCAGCGAACCCAGATTTTTTGAAAGCGTCGTATGAGTAAGCAGATTCGCAACATCGCCATCATCGCCCACGTCGACCATGGCAAAACCACCATGGTCGACCAGCTGCTGCGCCAGTCCGGCACCTTCGCCGAGCACGAAAAAGTGGTCGACACCGTGATGGACAACAACGCCATCGAACGCGAGCGCGGCATCACCATCCTGGCCAAGAACTGCGCGGTCAGCTGGGAAGGCACCCACATCAATATCGTCGACACCCCCGGACACGCGGACTTCGGCGGTGAAGTCGAGCGCGCGCTGTCGATGGTCGACGGCGTGGTGCTGCTGATCGACGCCCAGGAAGGCCCGATGCCGCAGACCCGCTTCGTCACGAAGAAGGCGCTGGCCCTGGGCCTGAAGCCCATCGTCGTCGTCAACAAGGTCGACAAGCCCGGTGCCAAGCCCGACGCCGTGATCAACGCCGCCTTCGATCTGTTCGACAAGCTGGGCGCCAATGACGAGCAGCTCGACTTCCCGGTCGTCTATGCCTCCGGCATCAATGGCTGGACCTCGCTGGAAGAGGGCGCGCCGGGCGAGCAGTGGGGGCCGGATATGTCGGCGCTGTTCAACACCGTGCTCAAGCATGTGCCGCCGCAAAAGGGCGACCCCGCCGCGCCGCTGCAGCTGCAGATCTCGGCGCTGGACTACAGCACCTTCGTCGGCCGCATCGGCGTGGGCCGCATCAGCCAGGGCACGATCAAGCCGGCGATGGACGTGCTGGTGATGGAAGGCCCGGACGGCAAGGCCGTCAAGGGTCGCGTCAACAATGTGCTGACCTTCCAGGGTCTGGACCGCGTGCAGGTCACCGAAGCCGGCCCCGGCGACATCGTGCTGATCAACGGCATCGAGGAAATCGGCATCGGCGTGACCGTGACCAGCGTGGCCAACCCGGCCCCGCTGCCGATGCTCAAGGTCGATGAGCCGACCCTGACGATGAACTTCTGCGTCAACACCAGCCCGCTGGCCGGTCGTGAAGGCAAGTTCGTCACCAGCCGCCAGATCTGGGACCGCCTGCAAAAAGAGCTGCAGAGCAATGTCGCGCTGCGCGTCAAGGAAACCGACGAAGACGGCATCTTCGAGGTGATGGGTCGCGGTGAACTGCACCTGACCATCCTCTTGGAGAATATGCGCCGCGAGGGCTACGAGCTGGCCGTCAGCAAGCCGCGCGTGGTGTTCCAGGACATTGACGGCGTCAAACACGAGCCTATCGAGCTGGTGACGGCCGACGTCGAGGAAACCCACCAGGGCGGCGTGATGCAGGCGCTGGGCGAGCGCAAGGGCGAGCTGGTCAATATGGAGCCGGACGGCCGTGGCCGTGTGCGCCTGGAGTACCGCATCCCGGCGCGTGGCCTGATCGGCTTTTCCAATGAGTTCCTGAACCTGACCCGCGGTTCGGGCCTGATCAGCAATATCTTCGACGGCTACGAGCCGCACAAGGGCGAGATCGCCAGCCGCAAGAACGGCGTGCTGATCTCGATGGATGCCGGTGAAATCTTCACCTACGCGCTGGGCAAGCTGGACGACCGCGGTCGCATGTTCGTCAAGCCCAACGACCCGGTCTATGAAGGCATGATCGTCGGTATCCACAGCCGCGACAACGATCTGGTCGTCAACGCCACCCGCACCAAGCAGCTGACCAACTTCCGCGTCAGCGGCAAGGAAGACGCGATCAAGATCACGCCGCCGATCGAGCTGACCCTGGAGTACGGCGTCGAGTTCATCGAGGACGACGAGCTGGTCGAGATCACGCCCAAGAGCGTGCGTCTGCGCAAGCGCCATCTGTCCGAGAACGAACGCAAGCGAGCATCGCGCTCTTGAGCGCAATGCTCGCTGCGCGGCGAGTGAGCTCCCCCTAGCCCCCTCCAGGAGGGGGCTCCAGCATGTATGACGCCCGCGCCCCTTCCAGGGGCGCTCTACATTCATGACCCATCGTCGTGCGGTATTGCTGATGCTTGTTGTCACGCTGCTGTGGAGCACGGCGGGCGTGGTGACGCGGCATCTGGAGGCGGCACGCAGCTTCGAGGTGACGTTCTGGCGCAGCGCCTTCAATGCGCTGGCGCTGGCGGCGGCGCTGGCCTGGATGCGCGGGCCGGCGCTGGCCGGGCAGATCCGGCGGGCCTCGGCCAGCGTCTGGGTCTCGGCCCTGTGCTGGGCCACGATGTTCACCGCCTTCATGGTGAGCATCACGCTGACCTCGGTGGCCAATGTGCTGGTGACGATGTCGCTAGGGCCCTTGCTCACGGCGCTGTTCGCCCGCGTCTTTCTGCGCCACCGGCTGCCAACGCGCACCTGGGCGGCGATCGCGCTGGGCAGTCTGGGCATGGCCTGGATGTTCGGCCACGAGATGCAGGGTGGGCCGGGTGCGCTGATCGGCGTCGCGGTGGCGTTCGCCGTGCCGCTGGCCGCCGCCACCAACTGGACCCTGCTGCAGCATGTGCAGCGCGGCAAGTCCGGCAGCGCCTCTGACCCGGACATGCTGCTGGCCGTGCTGCTGGGCGCGCTGATCTCCGCAGCGCTGACCCTGCCGCTGGCCTGGCCTTTGCAAGCCGGCGCGCATGACCTGACCCTGCTGGCCGGCCTCGGTGTGTTCCAGCTGGCCGTGCCCTGCCTGCTGGCGGTGCGGCTGACCCGCGTGCTGGCCGCGCCCGAGATTGCGCTGCTGGGTCTGCTGGAGGTGATCTTCGGCGTGCTGTGGGCCTGGCTCGGTGCTGGGGAAGCCCCGTCTTCCGCCGCCCTGGCCGGGGGTGCTATGGTGCTGCTTGCCCTGCTGGGCAATGAGTTGCTGGGCCTGCGCTCGCGGGCCTGCGGAACAAGATCAAAAAACTAAGGGAACTGGACATGCCGTCCGCCGCCATCTCCACCTTGCAGTCCGACGGTCAGATCCTGGCCGAAATCAATGGCTGCCTGGGACTGATCACTCTGAATCGCGCCACGGCGCTGAACGCGCTGTCGCTGGCGATGATCCGCGACATCACTCACTTGCTGAAGACCTGGGCCGCTGCGCCGCAGATCCAGGCCGTGGTGATCATGGGCGCCGGCCGCGAGGGAAAGCCGGCGGCCTTCTGCGCCGGCGGCGACATCCGCTTTTTCCACCAGGCCGCGCTGGCCGGTGACAGCGCCCTGGAGGAATTCTTCACCGAGGAGTACGCGCTCAACCACCTGATCCACCACTATCCCAAGCCCTATATCGCCCTGATGGATGGTGTGGTGATGGGCGGCGGCATGGGCATCAGCCAGGGCGCCCGGCTGCGCGTGCTGACCGAGCACTCGAAGCTGGCGATGCCCGAGACCCATATCGGCCTGTTCCCCGATGTCGGCGGCGGCTACTTCCTGAGCCAATGCCCGGGCCGAATCGGTGAGTGGCTGGCGCTGACCGGCCAGGTGATAGGCGCCGGCGATGCGATCGAGCTGAACCTCGCGGATGTGTTCGTGCAGAGCAGCGAGTTGCCCGCCATCATCGAGGCCTTCCGGCACGGCGAGCAGGGCAGTGCCGAGCATGTGGTCGCCACCGTGATGGAGCGGGCCGATCTGGCGCCGCCCGACGAGCATCTGCAGTTTCAGGCCCGCATCGACCGCCATTTTTCATTGCCCGATGTGGCTGCCATCATGGCCTCGCTGCGGGCCGAGGTCGACGACGAGTGGGCCCAGCGGACCCATGCGGCCCTGGCCAAGCGCTCGCCGCTGATGCTGGCCGTGACCCTGGAGCAGCTGCGCCGCGCGCGCCGCATGAGCCTGGCCGAGGATCTGCGCATGGAGCGCGATCTGGTGCACCGCTGTTTCCAGCTGCGCCCGGGCGCCGCCAGCGAGACCGTCGAAGGCATCCGCGCGCTGGCGGTCGACAAGGACCATGCGCCGCGCTGGAACCCGGCCCGCATCGAGGACGTGACACCGGCCATGGTCGAGGCCTTCTTCGAGAGCCCCTGGGCGCCGGATCAGCATCCGCTGCGGGCCTTGTTCTAGGGGTCTCGATCCGGCATTCGCACGGCGCAGCTGGGGAGGGCGGGGTAGCAGCCTAGGATGGGTCGCCACCCTGCCACGGAGATGCTCATGCGCCTATCTGCCCGCCCGCTCCAACTCGTCCTGCTGCTTGCCCCGCTGTGGCTGCTCGGCAGCTGTGGAGGCAGCGACGATGACGAGGATCCGCCCCTTCCGCCGCCGGCGGACACCGCTTGCCAGGCCATCAGCGATACCGGCACGGTCGTGGTCGGTTCGGGCCTGCCAGGGGATCCGGCGGCGCCCGAGCCGGCCTCGGGTTACCGCGTCGGCAAGAAGCTGGTGCATGCCAAGAGCTATATGGTGGTGACGGCCAATCCGCTGGCCAGCAAGGCCGGCTGTGAGGTGCTGAAGGCCGGCGGCACGGCCACCGATGCGGCCGTGGCCGTGCAGGCGGTGCTGGGCCTGGTCGAACCGCAGTCCAGCGGACTGGGTGGCGGTGCCTTCATGCTGCACTACGACGCCAAGACCAAGACCGTGGTCAGCTACGACGGCCGCGAGACCGCGCCGGCCGCCGCCACGCCCAACTACCTGCGCTGGATCGATGACGCCGGCGACCAGAGCGCGCCCAAGCCGAATGCCCGTGCCAGCGGCCGCTCGATCGGCACGCCCGGCGTCGTGCGCATGCTGGAGATGGCCCACAAAGCCCATGGCAGGACCGCCTGGAAGGAGCTGTTCCAGCCCGGCATCCAGCTGGCCACCAACGGCTTTGCGATCAGTGGCCGCATGGCGGCCGCGATCAGCGCCTCGCGCAGCAATCTGCTGGCCGATGCCGAGGCCGCCGCCACCTATTTCAACGCCGACCAGAGCGCCAAGGCCCTGGGCACGACGCTGAAGATCCCGGCCTATGCCGCGACGTTGACGGCGATCGCCAACGGCGGCGCCGATGCCTTCTACACCGGACCCATCGCGCAGGCCATCGTCGACAAGATCGGCGTCGCGGCCGCGACCGGCGGCACGCCCATCACGCCGGGCAAGACCACGCTGGCCGACCTGGCCGCCTACCAGCCGAAGAAGCGCGAGGCCGTCTGCACCACCTACCGGGCCTACTGGGTCTGCGGCATGCCGCCGCCCTCGTCGGGCGGCATCACGGTGGCCTCGGCCCTGGGCGTGCTGGAGAACTTCAATCTGAGCCTGCACGGCCCCAGCGCGATCGACCTGGAAGGCGGCAAGCCCAGCGTGTTCGGCGTGCACCTGATCAGCGAGGCCGGTCGCCTGGCCTATGCCGACCGCGACAAATACATCGCCGACACCGAGTTCGTGCCGCTGCCCGGCGGCAGCTGGGAGGCGATGCTGGCCAACCCCGATCTGCGCGGCCGCGCCGGCCGGATGAGCGTCAGCAAGAGCATGGGCACGGCGCAGCCGGGTGACTTCGGCACGCCCGCGCAAGGCCTGTCCAGCACGGCCGAGAACGGCACCACCCATATGACCATTGTCGACAAGGAGGGCAATGCGGTCGTGATGACGACCACGGTGGAAAGCTCCTTCGGCTCCTTCCACATGACCCAGGGCTTTGTCCTCAACAACCAGCTGACCGATTTCTCCGCCACGCCGACCGACGGGGCCGGCCTGCCGATCGCCAACAGCGTGGCCGCCGGCAAGCGCCCGCGCAGCTCGATGGCGCCGACCCTGGTGTTCAAGACCGCTGCCGACGGCAAGATCGGCGACTTCTATATGGGCACCGGCTCGCCCGGCGGCAGCACCATCATCCAGTACGTGATCAAGACCGTGGTCGGCGCGCTGGACTGGGGGCTGGACGCCCAGCAGGCGACCAATCTGATCGATTTCGGCGCCGCCAACAGCGTCACCACCAATGTCGGCGGCGAGCACCCGAATGTGAACGCCGCCAACAGCGGTGCGGCCGATCCCCTGGTCAGCGGCCTGCGGGCGCTGGGGCATACGGTGTCGGTCAATGCCCAGTCCAGCGGCATCTCCACCATCATCCGCGTGCCGCTCAATGGCACGCCGACCTTGACCGGCGGCGCCGATCCGCGCCGCGAGGGCGTGGCGCTGGGTGACAGCTTCAAGCCCTGAGTCGCTCCCGCGTTGGGCCACAATCACCGGCACCAATCAAATCAACAACGAGATGGCGGCGCTCCCAAGAGGGCGCCGCAGGGAGATGCGGTGATTGCCGTCTTGCGCGGGCGTGTGGACGCCCTGGGCCCTCCGTTCCGGGCCTTGCTGTGCAGCGAGCTCTTGAGCTGGCTGGCACTGATGGTCGGTGCGGTCGCCGCGCCCTGGTGGATTGCCGGCCAGGGCGGAGCCCGTGATCTGGCCATCTACGGTTTCAGCGCGGCCACCCTGGCGGTGATCGTGATGCCGGTGCTGTCGCCGCTGGGCGACCGCCTGGCCAAACGCCGGCTGATCATGCTGGGCCTCCTGCTCTATGCGCTGGTGGCCCTGCTGCTGGCCAGCCTGGTCAGCCTCGACCACTATCACCTCGGCTGGGTCCTGCTGGCCGCCTTGCTGAGCGCGCTGGCCTCGGGCCTGTTGATGCCGGCGCTGATGACGGTGGCCGCCGATCTGGTCGAGACCCCGCAGCTGCCCGATGCCCTGAGCCTGCAGCGCAGCGCGCAGTCGCTGGGCCGGGTGCTGGGGCCGGCGCTGGGCGGCAGCCTGCTGGCCTGGTCGACCGGCGCGGCGCTGTGGTTGCAGGCCGGCCTG
>NZ_JAQOWX010000093.1:0-22459 GCF_028462495.1 Paucibacter sp. XJ19-41 | reverse complement strand
GCACGCCGAGTGCCTTGGCCTCGGCCAGCAGCGCCCGCGCCACCGGGTGCGCCGGGCAGCGCAGGCCGATGCTGGTCTGGCCGCCGGCCGCCGCCGCGCCGATACCGGGCGCGCGCGGCAGTATCAAGGTCAGCGGGCCGGGCCAAAAGGCCGCCATCAGGCGCTGCGCCACCGGTGGCAGCTGGGCCGCGAAATCCGCCGCATCGACCGCGTCCAGCACATGGACGATCAGCGGGTGATCGCTGGGCCGGCCCTTGGCGGCAAAGATCTTGGCCACCGCAGCGTCGTCATCGGCGCGCGCCCCCAGGCCATAGACCGTTTCGGTCGGCAGGGCCAGCAGCTCGCCCTCGGCCAAATGGCGGGCGGCGCGGGCGATATCGGCGGGGTCGGAACCGTTGAGCAACACGTCAGCGCCCGCCCGGCCGCCCGAAGGGCGCTGAACGCCCCCTCGGGGGGCAGTGAACGAAGTGAGCGTGGGGGCACATGATGGTCACCAATCGGTGGGCAGACCCAGGATCGCGGCGGCCTGCTGGGCATGGCTGCGGGCCAGCTCGGGCGTGGCCGAGGTGATGTTCAGATGGCCCATCTTGCGGCCGGGCCTGGCGCTGGCCTTGCCATACAGATGCAGATGCGTGCCGGGGATGGCCAGCACGGCGGCCCAGTCGGGCGCGCGCTCATTGCCATCAGGCAGGAACCACAGATCGCCCAGCAGATTCAGCATCACGGTCGGCGAATGCAGGCGCGGCGTGTTCAAGGGCAGGCCGGCCAGCGCGCGGACCTGCAGCTCGAACTGCGAGACATCGCAGGCATTCATCGTGTAGTGGCCCGAGTTGTGCGGGCGCGGCGCCATCTCGTTGACGACCAGTGCCCCGTCCTGCAGCACAAAGAACTCGATGCACAGCACGCCCACATAGGCCATCGCCTCGGAGATGCGCGCCGCCGAGGCGGCGGCCTGGAGCTGCAGCGCGGCGCTGGCGCTCGGGGCCGGCACCTCGGTGACAGCAAGGATGCCGTCGCGGTGCAGGTTCTGCTGCACCGGGAAGTGCACGATCTGGCCCTGGGCATTGCGGGCGACGATGACCGACAGCTCCAACGCCAGCGGCAACATCTGTTCCAGCACGCAGGGCACGCGCTTCAACTCATCCCAGGCGGCGAGCAGCTCGGCGCGGGTCTTGACACGGATCTGGCCCTTGCCGTCATAGCCCATGCGCGCGGTCTTGACGATGCCGGGCAGCAGGCTGTCGGCCACCGCCGCCAGATCGGCCTCGCTACGCAGCACGGCATAGGGCGCGCAAGCCACGCCGCTGGCCTGGAAATGGGCTTTCTCGTCGGCGCGGTCCTGGCAGATCGCCACACAAGCGCCGGCCGGCGCGACAAAGCGCGTCTGCGCCAGCCGCTGCAGCGCGGCCGCCGGCACGTTCTCGAACTCGGTGCTGATCGCGTCGCAGACCTCGGCCAGCCGGGCCAGGCCGGCCTCGTCCAGATAGTCGGCGCGGATGTGTTCATGGGCCACGGCCCCGGCCGGGCTGTCGGCATCGGGGTCCAGCACCACGGTGCGGTAGCCCAGGCTCTGCGCCGCATGGACAAACATGCGGCCCAGCTGGCCGCCGCCCATCACCCCGAGCGTCGCGCCGGGTTGCAAGATCTCGGCCATCAGACCAGGTCCTTGCTCATGCCGCGCGCATGCTCGGTCTGGCGCAGGCGGTAGGCCTGCAGCTGCTCGCGCAGGCCCGGCTGCTCGGCCGCCAGCATCGCCACCGCGAACAGCGCGGCATTGCCGGCGCCGGCGGTGCCGATCGCAAAGGTCGCGACCGGAATGCCCTTGGGCATCTGCACGATGGAGTGCAGCGAATCGACGCCCTGCAGATGACGGCTGGCCACCGGCACGCCCAGCACCGGCACGAGGGTCTTGGCCGCCAGCATGCCCGGCAGATGGGCGGCGCCGCCGGCGCCGGCAATGATGGCGCGCAGGCCGCGGGCTTGCGCGGCCTCGGCATAGGCAAACATATCGTCGGGCATGCGGTGGGCGGACACCACCTGCGCCTCGAAAGGGACACCGAACTCGGCGAGAATGTCGGCAGCGTGTTTCATGGTCTCCCAGTCGCTGCTGGAGCCCATCACCACGCCGACCAGGGGGGAGGCGCTGACTGGCATGTTCGGCACGGCTCGCTCCATAGGCTGGAAAACCTTGAATTGTAGGCGGCTGCCGCCACCTGCTCCCGAACAAGCCCGCGCCGCTAGAGACCATGACCGACATCACCATACAGAATTTCGAAACCGAACTGCTGCAGGCCTCGATGCAGCAGCCCGTGCTGCTGGACATCTGGGCGCCCTGGTGCGGCCCCTGCAAAAGCCTGGGTCCGGTGCTGGAGAAGCTCGAAGTCGCCTACGCCGGGCGCTTCAAGCTGACCAAGCTCAACAGCGACGAGCAGCCCGAGATCTCCAGCCAGCTGAGCCAGGCCTTCGGCGTGCGCTCGATCCCGTTTTGCGTGATGTTCGTCGGCGGCCAGCCGGTCGACGGTTTTGTCGGCGCCATCCCCGAGGCGCAGATCCGCGAGTTCCTCGACAAGCATGTGCCCAGCGGCGAGATGCTGGAAGCCGAGGCCGACCTGGCCGAGGCCGAGGAGCTGCTGGCCGAGGGTGATCTGGAGTCGGCACTGACCAAGCTGCAGCAGGCGGTCGAGACCGATCCGGCCAACGAGACCGCACGCTACGACTACATCAAGGCCTTGCTGGAGCTGGGCCTGCTGCAGGATGCCAAGGCCGCGTTCGCGCCGGTGGCCGCCCAGGCCGCCGACACCATCACCCCGCATGCCCGCTTCGCCGCACTGGGCCAGTGGCTGGCGGCCATCGAGCAGACGGCCGGTGCCGATGTCGCGGCCCTGCAGTCGGCGATTGCCGCCAACAAGCGCGATTTCGAGGCCCGCTACACGCTGGCCCGCACCCATCTGGCCGGCCAGCGCTTCACCGAGGCGATGGACGAGCTGCTGGAAATCATCATGCGCGACAAGGCCTGGAACGGCGAGGCCGCGCGCAAGAGCTATGTCGCCATCCTGGAGCTGCTGACCAAGCCGGCGCCCAAGGCCCAGCCCGGCGCCGAGGCCAAGGGCACGCTGGAGCTGTCCGGCAAGGTGGTGGTGCCGCCCAGCGACCCGCTGCTGGATCAGTACCGCCGCAAGCTCAGCATGGCCCTGTTCTAAGCCGGTCGGGACAGCCCGGCGCCTGCCAGCGCCCGGGCCCAGGCCTGCTGCTGGGCGGCAAACTCGGCCCATTCGGCCGCCGCACTGGCGGCATGGCGCTCGGCGGCCGCAGCGTCACCGAGCAGGCCGTAGACCTGGGCCAGCCGGCTGTGGGTGGCGGCCCGGTCGTCGACATCGCAGGCCGGGTCCAGCTCGATCTCGGCCTCGCGCGCCTGCTGCAAGGCATGCTCGCGCTGACCCAGATTGCAGCGACACCAGGCCAGATCGGCCAGCAGACTGCTGCCCAGCCGGGTCAACCCCTTGGACATGGCCTGCGGCAGATGCTGCTCGTACAGCGCCTGCGCCTGGGCGAACTCGCCCTGCACCGTCAGCACCTGGGCGCGCAGCACCGGCGTCAGCTCGGCCATCGCCGAGCCGCCGACAGCCGCGTCGTAATGCTTGATCGAATCGGCCCCCAGCAGCAGCTCGGGCACCGGCCGGCTCGGATGGGCCAGGCTCTCGCGCCGCACATGGGCGGTGCGCATCTCGGCCATGTTGTACATCAGGGCCGACTGGCTGGCGTCGTCGCCCTCGGCCGAGGCATGCTGGCGCGCCTGGCCGTACCAGGCCTGGGCGGCCTCGGGCTGGTTGGCAAAGTGATGGGCCAGGCCCAGCGCGATGGCGACCCGCACGCGCGCCGCATGGTGATCGGGCGCGGCCAGCTGCAGGCAGGCCTGGGCATGGCCGATCAGCGCCTCGATGTCATGCCGCACATAGGCCAGATGGCACAGCCAGGCCGCGGCCAGCGCCTCGACCTCCTTGAGCTCGGCCAGCCTGGCGATCGCCTGGGCGCGCTGGATCTTGTCCCGCGCCGCGCTGCCGAAGTCGGTGAAGTAGCTCATCAGCCCTTCGGCGAAGTGCAGCCAGGCACCCAGCTGCGAATTCGGATGCTGGAACGAGAGTTGGTGCAGGGCCGTCAGCTCCTCGCGGGCCTCGGCCAGCTGGCCATGGCGGGCCAGCAGCACGGCGCGCTGGGCGCGCAGGCCGGCGGACTGCAGCTGGCCGGAGGCTGCGGCGATCTGGGTGTCCAGCTGCCTCAGCAGGCGGGATTTGGCGGGGATCATGAGCGGGGCTCAGCGCGTCAGGCGCTCCAGCGCCTCGCGGTACTTGGCGGCGGTCTTGGCGATCACCTCGGCCGGCAGGGCTGGGGCCGGCGCGGTCTTGCCCCAAGGCTTGCCATCGACCGTGGCCTGCTCCAGCCAGTCGCGCACGAACTGCTTGTCGTAGCTGGGCGGGTTGATGCCCACCGCATAGCTCTCGATCGGCCAGTAGCGCGAGGAGTCGGGCGTCAAGACCTCGTCCATCAGGGTCAGCGTGCCATCGGCATCGAGGCCGAACTCGAATTTCGTATCCGCAATGATGATGCCCTTGGTCAGCGCATAGTCGGCGGCGCGCTGGTAGAGCTGGATGGAGATGTCGCGCACCCGGGTGGCCAGGTCCAGGCCGATGATCTCGACCATTTTGTCGAAGGAAATATTCTCGTCGTGGTCACCCATCTCGGCCTTGGTGGCCGGCGTGAAGATCGGTGCGGGCAGCTTGGAGGCGTTCTGCAGACCGGCCGGCAGCGCGACGCCGCAGACCTGGCCATTCTTCTGATATTCGGCCCAGCCGCTGCCGGCCAGATAGCCACGCACCACCGCCTCGACCGGCAGCGGCTTCAGACGCTTGACCAGCATGGCGCGGTCCTGGACCTGGGCTTTCTCGGCCGCGCTGCTGACCGCCGACAGCGGGTCCTCGCCGGTCAGGTGGTTGGGTACGATGCCGTCCAGCTTGTCGAACCAGAACAGCGCCATCTGCGTCAGCAGCGCGCCCTTGCCGGGGATGGGCTCGCCCATGATGACGTCGAAGGCCGACAGCCGGTCGCTGGCGATCATCAGGATGCGATCCGCGCCCACCGCATAGTTTTCGCGCACCTTGCCGCGGGCGATCAGGGGGAGCGAGGTCAGCGAAGATTCGAGCAGAGCAGCGGTCATGGTGGGGGTTTCCTGAGCAAGGGCCGGATTTTAGGACGTTAAAAAGCCCGCCGAGGCGGGCTTCGCACGGGCGTGGCGCCGACCCGGCCTTACTGGACGACCTGATTCAGCTCGCCGCGCGCATAGGCGGCCGCGATGTCGACCAGGCTGCGCGGCTTGATCTTGCCGGCCTGGCCTTCGCAGCCGAACTCCAGATAACGCGCCTTGCAGACCAGCTTGGCGGCCTCGCGGGCCGGCTTCAGCCATTCGCGGGCGTCGAACTTGTCGGGGTTTTCGGCCAGGAACTTTCGCACCGCGCCGGTCATCGCCAGACGGATGTCGGTGTCGATATTGATCTTGCGCACGCCGTGCTTGATGGCCTCCTGGATCTCCTCGACCGGCACGCCGAAGGTCTCCTTCATCTTGCCGCCGTACTGGTTGATGATGGCCAGCAGCTCCTGCGGCACGCTGGACGAGCCGTGCATCACCAGATGGGTATTGGGAATGCGCTTGTGGATTTCCTTGACGCGGCCGATCGCCAGGATGTCGCCGGTGGGCTTGCGCGAGAACTTGTAGGCGCCGTGGCTGGTGCCGATGGCGATGGCCAGCGCGTCCAGCTGGGTGGCCTTGACGAAGACGGCGGCCTCCTCGGGGTCGGTCAGCATCTGGCTGTGGTCCAGCTTGCCCTCGGCGCCAATGCCGTCTTCCTCGCCGGCCTCGCCGGTTTCCAGATTGCCCAGGCAGCCCAGCTCACCCTCGACGGTGACGCCGACCTTGTGCGACATCTCGACGACCTTGCGGGTCACCTCCATGTTGTACTCGAACGAGGCCGGCGTCTTGCCGTCCTCCATCAGCGAGCCGTCCATCATCACCGAGCCGAAGCCCAGATTGATCGCGCCTTCGCAGACCTTGGGGCTGGTGCCGTGGTCCTGGTGCATCACCAGCGGGATGTGCGGGTAGGCTTCCACAGCGGCCTGGATCAGGTGCTTGATGAAGGCCTCGCCGGCGTATTTGCGGGCGCCGGCCGACGCCTGCAGGATGACGGGCGCACCGACCTCGTCGGCGGCGGCCATCACGGCCTGGACCTGCTCAAGATTGTTGACGTTGAAGGCCGGGATGCCGTAGCCGTGTTCGGCGGCATGGTCCAGCAACTGACGCATGGAGACGAGAGCCATGAGGAAGATCCTCGCTGAAGTTGAAGAATTCTTGCGGGCGCGGCCCAAGGTAACCACGCTGTAACTGCGACCGATTCTAACGGCACCCCACCGCTACAACACCCATGCCCCCTGGATACGGGTCGGTACAAGCGCGCTTGCGGCTGGACAGGCCTGCCGCTAGGCTCGGCACGGTGTTTTCGGGCCTATTTCGCCGCATGCTGCGCGGGGCGGCCGGGGCACACTGGGGTGGGAGCCCTGCCATGACACGCCTAGCCATCGACCACCTGACCCTCTGGATCAGCGCCGCCGCGCGCGAGCACTCGCATGATCTGGTCGCGCATGTGCAGGAGCGCACCGGCGCGAGCCGCCGCGCCGTGCAGTCCGCGCTGCGCCGTCTGGTCGACGCCCATTGGCTCACGCGTAGCGGCACGAGCCGCCGCCCGGTCTATGCCCCCGGCATGCTGCGCCAGGTGGCGCGCAGCTACACCTTGCACGGCCTGCAGGAGGACATCCCCTGGCAGCGCGACTTCGCCCCCAATTTCGATCTGCCGCCCCATGTGGCCCGGATGATCCAGCATGGCTTCACCGAGCTGGTCAATAACGCGGCCGACCACAGCGGCGGCTCCAGCGTGACGGTCTCGCTGCGCCAGACCCCCAGCCATGTGCAGCTGCTGGTCTCGGACGACGGCTGCGGCGTGTTCGACAAGATCTGTTCGGCTTTTGATATTGCCGATGCCCAGCACGCGATGTTGGAGCTCAGCAAGGGACGGCTGACCAGCCAGCCGGAGATGCACACCGGCCGCGGCCTGTTCTTCAGCTCGCAGCTGGCCGATGTGTTCGACATCCATGCCAACAACACTGCCTTCCAGCGCCGCGCCTGGGAGTCGACCGGCTGGCAGCGCGGCCGCCCGCTGCCGCGCCAGGGCAGCTCGATCTATATGGCGATCGCGCTGGACACCAAGCGCACGCTCGATCAGGTGCTGGAAGCCTGGAGCACGGCGGGCGATGGCATCGAGTTCGACCAGACGACGATTGCCTTGCGGCTCCTGGCCGGCCCCGGCCAGCCGCTGGACTCACGGGCCCAGGCGCGGCGCGTCGCCGCCCGGCTGCCGATGTTCAAGCGCGCCGAGATCAGCTTCGACGGCGTGGCCGATGTCGGCCATGGCTTTGCCGACGAGCTGTTCCGCGTGTTCGCGCGGGCGCACAAGGAGGTGGAGCTGCTGCCCACCCATATGACGCCGCGCATCGCGGCCCTGGTCAAGAGCGCGCAGAACGGCTGATCAGCCGACGCGACACACCTTCAGCATATTGGTGCCGCCCGGATAGCCCATCGGCTCGCCACAGGTGATCGCATAGGTGTCGCCGGGCATCAGCGCGCCCTGCTCCACCAGCAGGCGCTCGGCCGCCGCCAGCGCCGCATCGCGGTCATCGAAGCGCGGCATCAGCAGCGGCCGCACATTGCGGTACAGGCACATCTTGCTCTGGCTGAGCTCCTGCGTCGTCAGCGCGAAGATCGGCACCTGGATGCGGTGGCGGCTCATCCACAGCGCGGTCGAGCCCGATTCGGTCAGCGCGACGATGGCCTTGCAACCCAGATGGTAGGCGGTGAACAGTGCGCCCATCGCAATGCTCTGGTCAATGCGGCCGAACTGACGGCCGGCGAAATCGGTGTCCAGGCTGACGAACTCGGCGCGCTCGGCTTCCAGCGCGATCGCGGCCATCTGCTCGATGGTCTCGACCGGGTATTTGCCGGCGGCCGTCTCGGCGCTCAGCATCACCGCGTCGGTGCCGTCCAGCACCGCGTTGGCCACGTCGGACACCTCGGCGCGCGTCGGCACCGGGTTGACGATCATCGACTCCATCATCTGCGTCGCGGTGATCGCCACCTTGTCGAGCTCGCGGGCCAGCTTGATCATGCGCTTTTGCAGCGCCGGCACGGCGGCATTGCCGACCTCGACCGCCAGGTCGCCGCGCGCCACCATGATGCCGTCGCTGGCCTTCAGGATGGCTTCCAGATGCGGGATCGCCTCGGAGCGCTCAATCTTGGCGATCAGGCCCGGCTTGTGGCGATAGGGCTCGCCGGCCACATTGCAGAGCTGGCGCGCCATCTCCATATCGGTGGCGTTCTTCGGGAAGCTGACCGCCACATACTCGGCCTGGAAGCTCATCGCCGTCTTGATGTCCTCCATGTCCTTGCCGGTCAGCGCCGGCGCGGTCAGGCCGCCGCCCTGCTTGTTGATGCCCTTGTTATTGGACAGCTCGCCGCCGACCTTGACGGTGGTGTGCACCGCCGCACCCTTGACGGCCTCGACCGTCAGCACCAGCAGGCCGTCGTTGAGCAAGAGGGTGTCGCCCGGTTTCACGTCGCGCGGCAGCTCCTTGTAGTCCAGGCCCACGGCCTGCTCGTTGCCGAGCTCGACGCGATCGGCATCAAGGATGAAGGGCGTGCCGTTGACCAGCTCGATCTTGCCGTGCTCGAACTTGCCGACGCGGATCTTCGGGCCCTGCAAATCGGCCATGATGGCGACCTGCTTGCCGGCCGCGCGCGCCGCCTCGCGCACCAGGCGGGCCCGGTCGATATGGTCCTGCGCCTTGCCGTGCGCGAAGTTCAGCCGCACGACATCGACGCCGGCCCGGATCATGCGCTCCAGCACTTCGGGCGACGAGGAGGCAGGCCCCAGGGTGGCGACGATCTTGGTGGCACGGGTCATGATGAAGCGGTCTCGCTGGAATTAAGTTACAGGCGAGCGATTATGGGCCGCATCAGGACGCCGGCAATGGTTTCACGCGGTTTCATCCCTTCGCCGCGAGCACATCCGCAACAGCCAGCGCCGTCATATTGACGATGCGCCGCACCGTGGCCGAGGGCGTCAGGATGTGCACAGGCGCGGCCGCTCCCAAGAGGATGGGCCCGACCGTGACGCCCTGACCGGCGCTGATCTTCAGCACATTGAAGAGGATGTTGGCGGCATCCAGCGTCGGCAGCACCAGCAGATTGGCCGCGCCCTTGAGCTTGCTGTCGGGCAGGAAGGTCTGGCGCACCGCCTCGCTGAGCGCCGCATCGCCGTGCATCTCGCCGTCGCTCTCGATCTCCGGATGGGCGGCCGCGAACAGCTCGTGGGCGCGCCGCATCTTGACGGCCGAGGGCCTCTTGCTGGAGCCGAACATCGAATGCGAGACAAAGGCCAGCTTGGGCGGCAGGCCGAAGCGCTGCACCTCCTCGGCCGCCATCGCAGCGATCTCGGCCAGCTGTTCGGCGTCGGGGCTGTCGTTGACAAAGGTGTCGGTGATGAACAGGGTCTGCTTCTCCAGCATCACCGCATTCATCGTCGCAAAGCTTCGGGCACCGGGCTTCAGGCCGATCAGCTCGGAGACATGTTCCAGATGGCTGTCGAAACGACCCACCATGCCGCAGATCATCGCGTCGGCATCGCCCAGCTTGATGGCCAGCGCGCCTATGGTGGTGTTGGAGCGCCGCACCGCCGCCTTGGCCGCCTCGGGCGTGAAGCCGCGCCGGCCCATGATCTGGTGATAGGCCTCCCAGTACTGGCGGAAGCGCGCATCGTTCTCGGGGTCGATCACCGCGACATCGCCGCCCAGCTGCAGGCGCAGGCCGGCGCGCTGGATGCGCATTGCGATCACCTCGGGGCGGCCGATCAGGGTCGGCTTGACCAGGCCCTCGTCCAGCGCCACCTGCACCGCGCGCAGCACCCGCTCATCCTCGCCCTCGGCGTAGATCACCCGCGCCGCCGTACCTGTTGAAAATGCGGCCTTGGCCGCCGCAAACACCGGCCGCATGAACATGCCGGTCTGGTAGACAAAGCGCGACAGCTCCTGGCGGTAGGCGTCCAGATCCTGGATCGGCCGGGTCGCCACCCCCGAGGCCTCGGCCGCCCGCGCCACCGCCGGCGCGATGCGCAGGATCAGGCGGGCATCGACGGGCTTGGGGATCAGGTAGTCGGGGCCGAAGGCCAGTTCCTCGCCGGCATAGGCGGCCGCCCCCTCGTCGCTGGTCTCGGCCTTGGCCAGAGCGGCGATCTCACGCACGCAGGCCAGCTTCATGTCCTCGGTGATCTTGGTCGCGCCGCAGTCCAGTGCGCCGCGGAAGATATAGGGGAAGCACAGGACGTTGTTGACCTGGTTCGGGTAGTCCGAACGGCCGGTCGCGATGATGCAGTCGGGCCGCACGGCCTTGGCCAGCTCGGGCCGTATCTCGGGTTCGGGATTGGCCAGGGCCAGGATGATCGGTCGCTCGGCCATGGTCTTGACCATCTCTGCCGTCAGCACGCCGGGGGCCGAGCAGCCGAGGAAGACGTCGGCGCCGGCCACCACATCGGCCAACGTCTTGGCCTCGGTCTGCTGGCAGTAGCGCTGCTTGCTCTCGTCGAGTTTGTCGCCCCGGCCCTCGCGGATCACGCCCTTGGAGTCGACGACGAAGATGTTCTGGCGCGCCACGCCCAGACCCACCATCACATCCAGGCAGGCGATCGCCGCCGCACCGGCGCCCGAGGTCACCAGCTTGACCTTCGCAATGTCCTTGCCCACCAGCTCCAGGCCATTGAGCAGGGCCGCTGCGCTGATGATGGCCGTGCCGTGCTGGTCGTCATGGAAGACCGGGATGTTCATGCGCTCGCGCAGCTTCTTCTCGATATAGAAGCACTCGGGCGCCTTGATGTCTTCCAGGTTGACACCACCCAGTGTCGGCTCCATCGCCGCGATGATCTCGACCAGCTTGTCCGGGTCGCGCTCGGCCAGCTCGATATCGAACACATCGATGCCGGCGAACTTCTTGAACAGGCAGCCCTTTCCCTCCATCACCGGCTTGGCCGCCAGCGGGCCGATATCGCCCAGGCCCAGCACCGCCGTGCCATTGGTGATCACGCCGACCAGATTGCCGCGCGAGGTGTACTCGGCCGCCAGGGTCGGGTCTTGCTCGATGTCCAGGCAGGGATAGGCCACGCCGGGCGAATAGGCCAGCGACAGATCGCGCTGGTTGGACAGGGCCTTGGTGGGCGTGACCGAGATCTTGCCGCGCGTCGGGCTGCGGTGGTAGTCGAGCGCGGCTTCACGCAAAGCAGCCTCGGCCGGCGACAGGGTTTTGCTCATCCAGGTCTCCTCTTGTAGGGCCGGTGAGATTACTCCTGTTCGCCACGCATGCCGATGCCGAGTGTTTTAACTGGCATGCAAAGATGGCAATGAAGCCACCATGAAGAAAGGGGCCGAAGCCCCTTGTTCATCTCAGCCTGCTGCGCGCTTGGCCAGCCCGGTCGCAAGCATGCGACCGGTCCTTCGCCAGCCAGCGCAAGGGTGAGCAGTCACCCTTGCGCGCGCCGGCTCAGGATCTCGAAGGCCGGCAAGGTCTTGCCCTCCAGCACCTCCAGGAAGGCGCCGCCGCCGGTAGAGATATAGCCCACGTCCTTGTCGATGCCGTATTTGGCGATCGCGGCCAGCGTGTCGCCGCCACCAGCGATGCTGAAGGCGCTGGACTCGGCAATCGCGCGGGCAATCGCCTCGGTACCGCCGGCAAAGGCGTCGAACTCGAACACGCCGACCGGTCCGTTCCAGACGATGGTGCCGGCCGCCTTCAGCTGCGCGGCCAGGATGGCGGCGGTCTTGGGGCCGATGTCCAGGATCAGGTCATCGTCGGCCACCTCGGTGGCGGCCTTGACGGTGGCCTCGGCATCGGCGGCAAAGCGCTTGGCCGTCACCACGTCGACCGGGATGGGCACGGCCGCGCCGCGCGCGCTCATCGCATCGATCACGGCCTTGGCCTCACCGACCAGGTCGGGCTCGGCCAGCGACTTGCCGATCTTCAGCCCGGCCGCCAGCATGAAGGTGTTGGCGATGCCGCCGCCGACGATCAGGCCGTCGACCTTGTCGGACAGCGCTTTCAGGATGGTCAGCTTGGTCGAGACCTTGGAGCCGGCGACGATGGCGACCAGCGGGCGCTTCGGCTGGGCCAGGGCCTTGCTGATCGCGTCGATCTCAGCCGCCAGCAGCGGGCCGGCGCAGGCGATGGGCGCGAACTGGGCGATGCCATAGGTCGTGCCCTCGGCGCGGTGGGCGGTGCCGAAGGCGTCGTTGACATAGATGTCGCAGAGCTGGGCCAGCTTCCGGGCCAGCTCTTCGTTGTTCTTCTTCTCACCCTTGTTGACGCGGCAGTTTTCCAACAGCACCAGCTGGCCCGGCGCAACGGTGACACCGTCGACCCAGTCAGCCACGACTGCGATCTCGCGGCCCATCAGCTCGCCCATGCGCCGGGCGATAGGCGCCAGCGAATCCTCGGGCTTGAACTCGCCCTCGGTCGGGCGGCCCAGATGCGAGGTCACCATCACCGCGGCGCCGGCCTTCAGCGCCAGCTCGATGCAGGGGATGGACGCGCGGATGCGGGTGTCCTCGGTGATGTGGCCGGCATCGTCCTGCGGCACATTGAGGTCGGCACGGATGAAGACGCGCTGGCCGGACACCTTGCCGGCGGCGACCAGATCGGAAAAACGCAAAACGTTCATGGGAGGGAGCTTGGTGGTTGGAATCAAGCCGAAGCTTACCAACCCAAGCCGATCCGAAGCGCCAGCATCACCACCGTGCCGCTGATGATGGTGCCGAGGATGCCGCCCTTCCAGAAGAAATAGGCGGTGCCGACGGCCGTGGCATAGAGCCTGGCGTCTTTCCAGGTCGAGATCAGCTCGCCCTGGCTCATCACGATCTCCGGCACGATGACGGCCGCCAGCGCGGCCAGCGGCGCATAGCGCAGGCCCTGCTTGAGCCAGTCCGGCAAGGGCAGCTCGTTCTTCGGGATCAGGAAGAAGGAGCGCGTCAGCAAGGTGATGGCCCCCATGCCCAGGATGGCCAGCGTGGTCTCCCACCAGTTCATGCTTGCTTCCCCCCTTGCGCCCCTTGCGGCAACCACTTCTCCATCATCAGGCCCACCGCCACCGCCACCGCGATCGCCACGATGATGTTCAGGCGCAATGGCAAGGCATAGGCCGCCACCGCCGCGCAGCCGGCCACTGCGGCCGTGACCCAGGTGTTGCGGTCCTTCAGCAGCGAGTAGGACAGGCCCAAGAGGGCCAGCACACCGGCAAAGCCCAGGCCCCACTCGGTCGGCACATGGTTGGCCAGGAGGATGCCGGCGATCGACGGGATCTGCCAGGCGCACCAGTTCAGCGCCACCCCGCCCCAGAAATAGGGCTCCTGCTCGGGCGCGGGCTTGCCGTCGGGAAAGCGTTTCAGGAAGGCGACATAGTTCAGGTCGGCGGCGAAATAGGCGATCTTCATACGCCGGGCTCGCGGCAGATGGCCGAAATACATGCGCCACTGGGTGCTGAAGATCACGAAGCGCAGATTGACGCAGAAGGCCGTGGCCCACAGCACCCACAGCGGCGCGCCGGCCGCGATCAGCGGCAGCGAGGCCAGCTGCGAGCTGCCGGCGAACACCACCAGACTCATCAGCAAGGCCATCCAGACCGACAGCCCGCTCTTGACCATGGCCACGCCGGTGACCAGGCCCCAGGCCGAGATGCCCAGCGTGATGCCCATCATCTCGCGCGCGCCGCGGCGAAACTCGGGGTCGCGCGTCAGCGCCAGATAGGGGGAGACAACAGACCGCATCGGCCGATTGTCGGCGCAAGCCGGGCGGCAAGTCGCCGCCCTGTGCGTATAGCGTCAGTTGCCCAGGCGCTTGATCGAGCCGCTGCCCGCCACCGAGCTGCTGATCTCGGGCGATCCGAGATAGCGCACATCGCCGGAGCCGGCGATGCTGACCTTGAGCTGCTTGTTGGCCTGGACCTGGACATCGCCGGAGCCGGCAATGCTGACCTTGACCTCGTCGGCCACCAACTCGGAGGCTTTGACGTCGCCGCTGCCGGCCACCGAGACCGCCAGGCTGTTGATGCGCCCCTTGGCCAGGATATCGCCCGAGCCCGAGACCTTGAAACCGACCCGCTCGCTGAACAGCTCGGCAAAGCGCACATCGCCGGAGCCCGAGATGCTGGCATCGAGCTGCGGCGTCTTCATCGTCTCGACCCGGATGTCGCCGGAGCCGTTGACCGCCAGCGAGCGCAAGGCGCCGATATCGACATTGACCTGGATGGGCATCGTGCCGGACAGGCGATAGCCCTTCTTGGTCCGGACCTCCAGGGTGCTGCCGACCAGCTGGGTCTCGATCAGCGGCAGCAGATTCTTGTCGGCCCGGATCTCGACCGACTCGGTCGCGGCCTGCCGCACCACCACCTTGAACTCGCCGCTCAGCGTGATGGCATCGAAGCTGCCCGGGCTGCGCTTGTCGCTGGCCGCCTCGCCCGAGCCCTTGACGCGCTCGCCGCTGCCGAAGGTCCAATCCCAGGCCTGGGCCGGACTCAGGGCGGCCAGACCAGACAGCGCGATGACAGCCACAGCAAGGCGGCGACGTTGGGTATTCATGACGGGGTTCTCCTCGTTGTGGATTGCAGTGACGCCATCATGGCTCAGCCCGGCACGCCGACCCAGCGCGACGCGACCAACTGCAATTCAAAACCCGCCAGCTGCGGCTCAGCGCGATGCTGCGGGGCGGCTCGCCTCGCGAGACGCGCCCTTGGGCTCGGTCTCGACATCGGCGTCATCGGCCGGCTTGGCCGCGCCGGGGCGCGGCACGACCGGCGCCACGCCCTCGAGCTTGTTCTCGCGCATGTACTCGTCCATCTCGCGCCAGCCCGCAAACACCGCCGCCTTCTGCGCCTTGGGATTGAGCAGATAGCAATCCTCGATCGCGCGCATCGCATGGCGGCAGGCGCTGCCTATGGCCTTGCCCTCGGCCTCCTTGTTGGCGGCGGCCTTGGCCGGGTCTTCGATGCCCAGCTGCTCGCAGCCGGCCAGCAAGAGGGCGGCAAGCAGCACGGGAGAGAGGGAGAGAAAGGCCTTCATCGCCCCATTATCGGCCGCTGGGGCCAGGTCTTGAGCCCCAGCCCACGCTCACCGCGCTCAGCGCCGGGCCATTTCCAGCAAGCGGGCAACCCGCTCCTCGGTGGCCGGGTGGGTACTGAACAAGCCCCTGATACCGCCGGCGGACAGCGGGTTCATGATCATCATCTGGGCGGTCTCGGGATGGCGCTCGGCCGCCTCCATCGGGATGCCCTTGGCATAGCGCTGGATCTTCTCCAGCGCCGAGGCCAGGGCCTGCGGGTCGCCGGAGATCTCGGCACCGCCGCGGTCGGCCTCGAACTCGCGGGCGCGGCTGATGGCCATCTGGATCACGCTGGCGGCGATGGGCGCCAGAATCATCACCAGGATGCTGACGATGGGGTTGGCCGGCCGGCCCTCGCTGTCGCGCCCGCCGAAGAACATCGCGAAATTGGCCAGCATCGAGATCGCACCGGCCATCGTCGCGCTGACCGTGCTGATCAGGATGTCGCGGTGCTTCACATGGGCCAGCTCGTGCGCCATCACGCCGCGCAGCTCACGCTCGCTGAGCACGCGCATGATGCCGGTCGTCGCGGCCACGGCAGCGTTCTCGGGGTTGCGACCGGTTGCAAATGCATTGGGCGCATCCTCGCGGATGATGTAGACCTTGGGCATGGGCAGCTGGGCCTTGGCGGCCAGCTCGCGCACCATGGCGTAGAACTGCGGCGCCGAGGTCTCGTCGACCTGCTGCGCGTTGTACATCTTCAGCACCATCTTGTCCGAGAACCAGTAGCTGAAGAAATTCATCGCCACGGCCACGGCCAGGGCCAGCAACATGCCGCTCTGTCCACCCAGCATGGCGCCGATGGCCATGAAGAGGGCGGTGATGGCGGCCATCAGGATGGCGGTCTTCATCAGATTGAACATGTCGTCGAACTCCTTTGTGGACCGCAGATGGGGTGTCCACCCCGAAATTCAAGCCGCCGGCGTGATGAAGCGGCTGCCCACCGGCACCGGTCGGGCCTGCAAAAAGGCCTGGGCCGGCAGGCGCTTGCCACCGGCGCGCTGCAACTCGGTCAGCCGCAGGGCCTGCTCGCCGCAGGCCACCAGCAGGCCGCGCTCATCGGCCGCCAGCACTTCGCCGGGCTGGCCCTGGGCCTGTTCCGCCAGCTCGGCGCGCCAGCACTTCAGGATTTCGCCATCCAGCTGGGCCTGGCCACCGGGGAAGGGATCGAAAGCGCGCAGCCGGCGCTCGATCTGCGCGGCCGGCTCGGTCCAGTCGATCAGGCCCTCGGCCTTCTCGATCTTGTGGGCATAGCAGACACCCTCGGCCGGCTGCACCACCGGCCGCAAGGCCCCCTGCTCCGCCAGCTGCAGCGCGTCGACGATCAGGCGTCCGCCCTGCGCCGCCAGGCGGTCATGCAGGGTCGCGGTGCTCTCCTGCGGTGCGATATCCAGGGCCTCGACCAGCAGCATGTCGCCGGTATCCAGGCCCGCATCCATCTGCATGATGGTGATGCCGGTCCGGGCATCGCCGGCCTCGATCGCGCGGTGGATGGGCGCAGCGCCACGCCAGCGCGGCAGCAGCGAGGCGTGGATGTTCAGGCAACCGAGGCGCGGCAGGTCCAGCACCCATTGCGGCAGGATCAGGCCATAGGCGGCCACCACCATCACATCGGGCCGCGCATCCAGCAAGGCCTGGCGCGCGGCGGCCGCCTCCTCCGGATATTTGCCGTCCAGGCGCAGGCTGCGCGGCTGGGCCACCGCAATGCCGTGCTCGACGGCGAACTGCTTGACCGGCGAGGCCTGGAGTTTCATGCCGCGGCCGGCCGGCCGGTCGGGCTGGCTCAGCACCAGCGGGATCTCGTGGCCGGCCGCCCGCAGGCAGGCCAGCGCTTGTTTGGCAAACTCGGGGGTTCCGGCGAAGACGACGCGCATGGCCCGCCTCAACGACGCCGCGACTGCTCTTCGCGCGCCTTCTTGACCAGCTTGCTCTTGATGCGCTCACGCTTGAGCGGGCTCAGATACTCGACAAAGACCTTGCCCATCAGATGATCCATCTCGTGCTGGACGCAGACGGCCAGCAGGCCCTCGGCCTCGAACTCATAAGGATGGCCGTCGCGACCCAGCGCCCGCACGGTGACCTTGGCATGGCGCGGCACCTTGTCATAGATGGCCGGCACCGACAGGCAACCCTCCTCGCCCTCGACCCAGCCATCGCTATGGGCGACCAGCTCGGGGTTGATCAGCACGCGCGGCTCGTCGCGGCCATCCGAGGTGTCCATCACGATGACGCGCTCATGCACATCGACCTGGGTCGCGGCCAAGCCCACGCCTTCGGCCGCATACATGGTCTCCAACATATCGTCGACCAGGGTGCGGATGCGCTCATCGACCTCGGCGACCGGTTTGGCCACCGTGTGCAGACGGGCATCGGGGTATCTCAGGATATTCAGTATCGCCATGGACTTCTTCAAGGTTTATGGCCGCCTCTTCGATGTTAGAGAAGCGGCCCGGGCTGTGGACAACGCACAACGCCTGTTTGTAAGAGCGTGCAAGAGCATCAGGGCACCGGACGCTTTCATTGCGACCACCCCTGATTGGGGGCAAAATCGTCTCAAGCCAAGCGGATTTTCGCCGATCTTGAGCAATACCCGCTTGAAGCGGTCCATTCGGTGTGAATGCCGAACATTTTTTAGCTGAGACAGCGCCGCGCTGCGAGGCAGAAGGCGCGGGAGATTTCTTGATGACCCAGAGGCGGCCCCAACTCCCCCACCCTGCCAGCTGCCTGACGGCGCTGGTCCTGAGCCTGGTCGGCCTTTCCGCCTCGGCCACCAACTACCCCATCACCGCCGATCAGCGCCAGACCGCCGCGCGCGTGGCCCAGGCCGGCGTGCCGCTGTCGGAGCTCTCGCCCAATGCGCCGGACAGCCACACCGTCAAGCCCGGCGACACCTTGTGGGACATCTCCAAGCTTTTTCTGACCAGCCCCTGGCGCTGGCCCGAGCTCTGGGGCATGAACCGCGACCAGATCAGCAACCCGCACCTGATCTACCCGGGTCAGGTCTTGCTGCTGGTCAAGAGCAATGGCCGCGCCAGCCTGCAGCTGGCGCGCGGCGCCGGCGCGGGCGATGGCGGCACCGTCAAGCTCTCGCCGCAGATCCGCTCCAGCCGGCATGACGAGAACCCGATCACCGCGATCCCGCAGCACCTGATCGAACCCTTTCTGACCGATGCCGTGGTGTTCGACAGCGACGAGCTGGCGCGTGCGCCGCGCATCGTCGCGACCCAGGAAGGCCATGTGCTGCTGGCCAAGGGCGATCTGGCCTATGCGCGCGGCGACCTCAGCCAGGCCACCGATTACCGGGTGTTCCGCAACACCGTGCCGCTGCGCGACCCGACCACGCGCGAGATCCTTGGCTACGAGGCACCCTATCTGGGCACGGCCGAGCTGAGCCGCCCGGCCGAGAACCGCCAGCTGGCCGACGGCAAGGTCGACGTGATCCCGGCCACCCTGGTGATCAAGACCACGCGCCAGGAGATTGGCGTCGGCGACCGGCTCTCGCCAGTGCCGCAGCGCAGCTTTGCGCGCTACGTGCCGCATGCGCCGGCCAACCCGATCTCGGGCCAGATCGTCTCGATCTACGGCGACGCGCTGAATGCCGGCCAGAACCAGATCGTTGCGCTGAACCGCGGTGCCCGTGACGGCATGGAGCGCGGCCATGTGCTGGCGCTGTGGCGCGACGGCCGCCGCATGGTGGACCGCACCGGCGAGAAGCGCGAGGACATCAAGCTGCCCGACGAGCGCCATGGCGTGCTGTTCGTGTTCCAGGTCTATCAGCGCGTCTCCTATGCGCTGATCATCTCGGTACAGGACCCGGTCTCGGCCGGTGACCGCTTCACCCAGCCCTAGCGCGGGCAACCCGGTCAGGACGCGCAGATGGAGCGCAGCGAACTGGCCGCCTGGCTGCAACTGCTGGAAACACCGGGGCTGGGCCTGGAGAGCGCGCGCCGGCTGCTGGCCGGCCTGGGCTCGCCGCAGGCCGTGATCGGCGCCACCGCCCTCACCCGGCGGCAGTTCGTCGCCGCCGGGCCGGCCCAGGCGCTGGGCGAGCCCAGCGCCGAGCTGCTCGGCCTGATCGACCGTACCTGGGCCTGGCTGCAGGGCGGTGCGCGCCGCGATGTGCTGGTGCTTGGCGATGCCGACTACCCACCGGCCCTGCTGCAAACCGCCGACCCGCCGCTGCTGCTCTATCTGATCGGCCGGCGTGAGCTGCTGGCGGCCGAGTCCCTGGCTATCGTCGGCAGCCGCAGACCGACGCCGCAAGGCCGGGACAATGCCCACGATCTCGCGCTGGCCCTGGGCCAGGCCGGGCTGACCGTGGTCTCAGGTCTGGCTTTGGGCATTGACGGCGCCGCCCATGCCGGCGCGCTGAAAAGCCCCGCCGCCACCATCGCCGTGCTGGGCACCGGGTTGGACCAGATCTACCCGAGCAGCCACCAGCGCCTGGCCGACGAGATCGCCGAGCGCGGCCTGCTGCTCAGCGAATATTCGCTGGGCACACCGCCGCTGCCGGCCAATTTCCCGCGCCGCAACCGCATCATCGCCGGGCTGGCGCGCGGCTGCCTGGTGGTCGAGGCGGCGCCGCGCTCGGGTTCGCTGATCACCGCCCGGCTGGCCGCCGAAGCCGGCCGCGAGGTGTTTGCCGTGCCCGGTTCCATCCACGCACCGCAAAGCAAGGGCTGCCACGAGCTGCTGCGCCAGGGCGCCAAGCTGGTCGAGCGCGCCGAAGATGTGCTCGAAGAGCTGCGGCCCTCGCGCGCTACCCCACCGGTCAGAGGCAGCCTTCGGGATGAACGGCCAGCCGACCCGCCCGAGCCAGACGGCGAGACGGGCCTGCTGCTGGCCGCGATGGGCTATGAGCCGGTCAGTCTGGACGCGCTGCAGGCGCGCGGGGGCTGGTCGGCCGCCCAGCTCAATGCCCTGCTGCTGGAACTGGAGCTCAGCGGTGCCGTGGCCCGGCTGCCGGGCCAGCTGTTCCAGCGCCAAAGCCAGGCCTGAATCGGCCCATATTCGGTCCATATCTGCCGCATAAGCGGGTTTTCGGCCCCGGTTTCGCGCGCCAGGGCTTTGGGGGCCTGGGTTATAGTCGATTCATGTTTGACGTGCTCGTCTATCTCTACGAAACCTACTGGCGGCCCGACGCCTGCCCCGATCACGCCCAGCTGACGCGCAAATTGTCGGCCGTAGGCTTCGAGAGCGACGAAATCCAGGAGGCCCTGTCCTGGCTGGACGGTCTGGCCGAGGCGGCCGAGTCCCATCACGGCGAGCAGGGCGCGCTGAGCCAGCGGGTCTATTCGGTCGACGAACTGGACCATCTGGGCGAGCCCTCGGTCGGTTTCGTCAGCTTTCTGGAGTCCGCCGGCGTGCTGCCGCCGCCGATGCGCGAGATGGTGATCGACCGCGCGATGGCCATTCCTGGCGCCCCGATGGATCTCGAAGACCTGAAGATCATCGTGCTGATGGTGTTCTGGAGCCTGGGCGAGGAACCCGATGCGCTGATCCTGGACGAGCTCTTCGTCGCGCCGGAAGACCGGTTAATCCACTGACCCGCTCAATCAGTTGGGGTCAGAGCTACGCGCCTTGCGCGGGCGGTCTGACCCGCAATCAACTCAGCAATCTCGTCGGATCCACATCCAGCTTGGCCAGCGCATTGCGCGTGGCCTTGACCGTCAGCGCCTCATCCTGGGCCGGCAGCAGCAGGCCGGCTTGCAGGAAGGCTGCCAGCCGGCTCAGCTGGAACAGCACGCCGCGCCCCTTCGGTGACACGAACAAGGTCAGCTGGTGGCGCATGCCGCGCCAGGCAAGCTGCACCGCCTCGTTGCGGCCGCGGTAGTCCAACATATACCAGCCACCGACCTGCAGCTCCTTGGCCCAGGCCAGCATCGCCGGTGTCGGGCTGGAGCCGCCCTCGGCCACCACTTCCAGGTCCTCAGTCTCGTGGCCCGACAGATCGCGCACCAGCGATTCGTTGATCTCCAGCCCGCCAGCCTCGGGCAGCAGCGCGTCCAGCGCCTGCAGCTGGTCCATCAACTCGTCCAGTCGCTCGCGCGGGATCGCGGCGGTCTTGGCGGTGAAGGCTGCCGCCAGCGAATTGTTCAGCGCGCGGATCTGCTCGTCCTGCTTGGCGCTCGGCAGGCCGGCATGGCCCATGCCGTCGCGCAAGGTCTTCAGCAGCGGCGGCAGCCGGCGTATCACTTCGGCGCGCGCTTCCCGCGAGACCTGGGCGCGGGCCGACCAGATCAGATCGGCGGCGGCGCGCTTCATCGTCTTGGTGTTGTCGGACTGGGCGCCGCTGCGCACCGCGGTGACGGCCAGCACATCGGCCCAGACATGAAACAGGAACTCGCGCACCCCGTCCTGCACCGGCACCTCGTTGAGCATCTTGCGCAGCTCGATCGTGAANTGGTGTTGTCGGACTGGGCGCCGCTGCGCACCGCGGTGACGGCCAGCACATCGGCCCAGACATGAAACAGGAACTCGCGCACCCCGTCCTGCACCGGCACCTCGTTGAGCATCTTGCGCAGCTCGATCGTGAACTGGATCGCCAGCGTCTCGCGCTGCTCGACCTGCTGGGCCAGCGACACGCCCTTGCGCGAGGCCTGGTTCTCGTTCTCGAAATAGTGGTCGAGAAACTTCTCGAACTCGGTCAGCACGGTCTGGAACACGCGCCGCCCGGTGTCGGGATAGGCCTCGACGACCTGGACGATGCGCTTGATCTCGCGCTCCAGCGCCTCGCCGACACCGCTGCCGGCCGAGGTGTTGAAGCCCATCACGCAGGAGCCCATGCGGTCGATCAGCGCGCGCGCCGGATGCTCGGCCTCGGCAAAGAAATCGGGCTCGCTGACCGCCACCCGCAGCACCGGCATCTGCAGCCGCGCAAACCAGACCCGCACCGCGGCCGGGATGCGCTCCTCCTGCAGAATGCTCTGGAACAGCAGGGCCACGATCTCGATGGTCGCGCGCTCGGCCGGCGTGTCGGCGGCCTGCTTGAGTACCTGCTTGAAAGCCTGGTTGCGGGCCTTGATCTCTTCGAGCTGCTGCGGCGCCGGGGCCTCGACCTCGGGGCCTGAGCCGGCAACCGGGCGGCGCTGCAGGGCCTCCTGCGCATGATTGATCGCGGCCGCCAGGCGCGGCGATGCGCTGCCCATCTGGCTGGGCCGTCCCGCCGCG